>JAISJA010000089.1 GCA_031261765.1 Coriobacteriales bacterium
CCGTATAGACGGCGTGTTAGAGACCGATAACGACATATACATAATGGAGATGAAATACAAGTCCTGCGATAAGGACACTGCGCCGGAGGACAAAGACGAGCTTTTATCCACAGCCATAGATGAGGCATTCACGCAGATAGAGGAACGTGGATACGCGAAGCCATATATGGCAAGCGACAAGCGCATACGTAAGGTCGCCATTGCCGTCACCGGACGAGACGACGTATCCGTAAGGGAAGCATAGGCACTCTACGTCATCCCGGGCTTGACCACTACGTCATCCCGGGCTTGACCACTACGTCATCCCGGGCTTGACCCGGGATCCAGGCAGCGCAGGACAAAAAAAGATACCGTCCCATTTTGTCCTGCGCTAAACAACCAGGAACTTACGCAAGCTCTTTTGCAGCACGAACGCCAGCACGGCGTTTATCACACCCTTTATTCTGTTGAACGGTATTAGCAGCGGCACTATCATAGCCACGACGGCTTCAACTGGCGTGCCCAAAAACGGGTATACCAGCAGGTTCATGGCTACGGCGCACGCCAACATGGCTATGCAGCTTAGCACGAGCCCAAATACCTGCCACGCGACGCGCTTACTGTGCCTGTAGACAATAGCCGCCGGTAGCACGAACGCGCACGCGACCACTATGTTAACTAACGCGCCTGGCCAATTGCCGGTAACGCACGCGTGTAACACGGCCGTGACGCCCCCCACCAGACAGCCGGAGACCGGCCCGTAGGCAAGTCCGGCTAAAAGCGCCGTGACGTTCGCCGGGTCGTATTTAAGGTACGGCATAAGGGGGATCTCTATGAAACTTAAGATGAAACCAAGCGCTACGAAAAGCGCCATAGTGGTCACTTTGCGCGCGGACCATCCGCGATGTTTCTGCGCCCCTTGCGCCCGCTGTGCGCTGCGCGCCTTAGGAGCCGTCGCGCGCTTATCCGCATTTGTGGTCGTGCTATCGTTAGCACCATAAAACTCATCAGTCATCTTGTCTTCTCCCATCCAGACTGTACTGTCGGTACCGTAATTTCAACGGTTCCACCCGGCACATGAGTTTGCGGCCGGGGTTGCGGACTGTTACCGCCGGTTGGGGAATCTCACCCCACCTTGAAAACCTATATGAACGTACACGCGCGTTCGCGTATTCATGTAACACTAACGCGCGCACGCACGCAAAGCGCATACGCAGAACATATGATACCACTATGCGAAAACGCGTTACGCTATCATTTTATTAGTGTGACGCGCCGTTATGGCGCCGTCACGATTTTATCAAAAAGGAGAAACATGACAAAAACCGCATGGATATACGCCGGACAGGGCTCGCAGAAGACCGGCATGGGCAAGGACTTCTACAACGAGTACCCTGAGGTACGCCCCATATTCGAGAGCGAAGCCGCCGGCTTTGACTTAAAGAAAGCCTGCTTTGAGGAAAACGGCGCTAGCATGCTAGCAGATACGCGTTATACGCAGGCCGCCATGGCCGCGTTCGCCGCGGCGGTAACGTTGCTGCTTAAAAACGCCGGCCTCTCCCCCGCTTACACGGCCGGGCTCTCGCTTGGCGAGTACAGCGCGCTTCACGCGGCAGACGTGTTTGGCGCAGACGCGTTGCTTGACCTTTTGGCAGCGCGTGGCACGTACATGGCAGACGCCAGCGAACAAGCGGGCCCTTCGCGCATGAGCGCCGTGCTAGGGTTAGATGATGCTAGCGTAATAGCAATCGTCGAGAAGGCCCAACAAGAGGCCAACGCGGCAGGCGACGGCATAGTCGCTGCGGCGAACTTCAACTCGCCCGGCCAGGTCGTCATAGGCGGCAACGAGGCCGCGGTCGCCCGCGCGGAGGCCATGTTGAAAGAAGCCGGAGCCAAGCGCTGCATACCATTAAAGACAAGCGGGCCTTTCCACACGCCGCTCATGCAACCGGCGGCGCCAATGCTTTCCGCCAAGCTGCAAGTGACCCCGTTTTCGCCGCAGCACACACCGGTCGTGTTCAACATAACCGGACGAACCGCAAAAGACGAACGCGTAAAGCAACTGCTCACGCGCCAGATATCCAACGCGACCCACTTCGCGGACTCGCTGCGCTTCATGGCAGACAACGGCGTAGACGACTTCATAGAGATAGGCCCCGGGCACGCGCTGGCCGGTTTCGTGAAGAAGACGCTTCCCGGTATACCGGTGCGTTCAATACAGACGATAGACGACCTGAAATTATTGCTCTAATCTTCTAAATATAAAAAGAGTAAAATGTTATATAGTAGTATGTGCGAAGCGACCGCATACGCGCGATGTCTTATCGCCAATATGTATGTAGCTCCAGCACACACGACAACTAAATGGCATTCAGGCTTCTAACGTGGGATATGGAGATGAGAGCATGAAGAAGATCGTCGTTATAAACGCGTCACCGCGTGCTGATGGGAACTGCAGCGCCATAGAAGGAATATTGTCAAAAGAGCTACACGACGCAGAGCTGGACATCATCGATTTCAGGAATTCCAACATAGACTTCTGCCAGGCTTGCAACTGGTGTTCAGGACAGAAGAAGCCCACGTGTATCCAAAAAGACGACATGGCCGCGCTGCTGCCAAAGATAGACGCATGCGACGCGTTCGTGCTATTATCACCTATATATTATGCCGAGCTATGCGCACAAGCGAAGGTCATAGTAGACCGCATGTACCCGTTCTTCAACCCGGCCGTTGACGGGATGTCAACGGCGTCGAAGTTTGGTAAGAAGTTCGCGCTGATAACTACGTGCGGCGACCCTGACGGAGCGTATGACGACTACACGGCAAACGTCGCGAAGAACTTCCCTATTGCGGGGTTCGACGAGTGCGAGACACTTTGCTTTGGCGGTGGAAACGAGCCCGGCGCGGTTACTGAAGACGACGCTAAGGTCAAACAGGTATGTGATTTAGCCGGCTGGCTTTTAAGGTGATTGTTTAGATAAACGCAATATTTGGAAATGTTGATGTGGGTGAATTTGGAAGTGCTAGTGTGGGTGAACTGAACGACATAACTACAAACGATGATACGACCGCCACGGCGGCCACGAACGATAAGCCTATAGTCCTTACGATAGACGACGACCCGGTCATCTTGAACTCCGTACTGGAGACGCTTAAAACGTTTTATACCGTGCGCCCGTTCACTTCGGGCGAGGCCGCGCTTAAGTTCCTTGAGCACAACCACGTGGACATAATATTACTGGATTGCAACATGGAGGGCATGACGGGCTTTGACGTGCTGGACGTCTTACAGTCAAAAGACGCATACAAGAACATACCGGTCATCTTCCTTACCGCGTCCATAAACAACAGCGACGAGGTGAGGGCGCTTGAGGAAGGCGCCGCGGACTATCTGCTAAAGCCATTCAACTCTAAAGCCCTACTGGCACGCGTACGCATGCAAGACGACTTGCACCGCTACCGCAACCATTTGGAAGAGATGGTAGCCGAGCAGACCATACAGCTGCATGAGGCATACGACAAGCTGAAGAAACGTGAGCGCGCTATCCTATCGCTTTTGGCAAAGGTGACCGAGTTCCGAGACCACACGACCGGCGAGCACGTTGACCGCACGACCGCGTATGCCGAGATACTGGCAGACGACCTGGCAGAGCACCATTACGTTGACTACGAGATAGATTACGAACAGGCACAGGACATCATAGACGCGGTGAAGTTGCACGACCTTGGCAAGCTCGCTATTCCTGACGAGGTTCTGCTTAAACCGGCCAAGCTAACGCCCGCCGAGTTCGACGTCATAAAGACGCACCCTGACGAGGGCATGAAGATACTGCGTGAGTCGGTAGAACAGATAAACGAAGACTCGCTTTTAGAGACTGCCGGCGACGTCATATATTCCCACCACGAGAAGTGGGACGGCACAGGTTACCCTGACGGGCTAAAAGGAGAAGAGATTCCATTAAGCGCGCGCATAGCCGCCATAGCAGACGTATACGACGCGCTTACTACGGAGCGCCCATACAAGAAGGCCATGTCACATGAAGAGGCCATACAGATAATATACAGCGAGTCCGGCACGCATTTCGATCCACACCTTATAGAGATAATGAAGAAACATGAAGGCGAGTTCGCGAAAGTGGCGGCTTGCAAGAACGCCTCTTTGGCACAAGACAAAGGCCGTGATAGCGATGATTAAGACGTTCACAGCTTACACAGAGGAGATAGACGACCGCGAGGACGCATACGACGAGGTCATACGTGGGCTTGACATGGATGGCAAGCTATTACATAACACTGTTGGCATAATATCATGCTATACAGATTTCATACAAGAGGGCACTGCTCAATATATAGCCGATAAACTACCGTTTAACTGCATAGGGTGTTCCACCATAAGCATTGCGACAACAGGCCATATGGGCCAGCTTGGACTTGGCATAATGGTGCTTACAAGCGATGACTGCAATTTCACCACTAACGTGTCTAAGCCGTTTTCCACTATAGAGGAAATGCGAACGAGCATAGGAGACCTCATGCACAAGTTCATGATAGCCTCCACGTTCTACAAACCACAGATGCTGTTCCCGCTTATGCCATTCATGAAGGATATATCCGCGGAGAATATCTTAGAACAGGTCACGGCCAACGTGCCCGATATACCTATATTCGGGGCGGTGGGGTCTGCGGGCACTGTTAGCTTGGACGACACATGCGTGTTCTATAACGACCAGGTTTTCAATGACGCCGTAGCCATGCTGGGATTCTTCAACAACTTCAAGCCCAGCTTCTACACTATATCCTTCGACGAGTTGAACTATATCGGCCGCCAGGCGATGGTGACAGCCTCTGACGGAGTGATGCTAAAGGAAGTGAACGACAAACCGGTTTTTGAGTACTTCGCTGAGATTGGCGCATACGATGGCGAGACGTTGCTGGGCGGCGCCGGCGGAGCTACTGAAACCACCGCCGCGATATTCGATTTGGACAACGGCAACAGGCTCATACGCGCCATAGCGCCCGGCCAGACTGAGAACACTGACGGGATACTACTAACGGGAGACGCGCCCGTTGGCGCGAAGTTCACATTGGCCAGCATGTCATATGACGATATACTCACCAGCACTAAAGACGTGCTGGCACGTATGATAAAGGATGCCGATAAAACCAAATTGAACGCGCTTGCCTATTCTTGCGTGACAAGGAACTGG
>JAISJA010000094.1 GCA_031261765.1 Coriobacteriales bacterium
TGCTTGCATGTGGCATAGCGGCTATATGGGTTTTTCCATACGTGACTTTACAAGAGCGCGTTATAGGCCTTGTGGCCGTGAGTGCACCGATGCTGCTTTTGGATTTCTTAGCGAAAGACGCCTTTGGACTAGGTGACGTCAAACTCATGGCCGCGGCAGGTTTTCTGCTAGGATGGTACGGGGCTTTAGTCGCAGCGTTCATTGGCTTGGTCGTAGGCGGCGTCTACGGCATATTCTTAATCGTAGTGCGACACAAAGGGCGGAAGTCGCACTTCGCGTTCGGCCCGGCTTTGTGCATTGGGATATGCGTTAGCTACGCGGGGCTGATGGTTTAAGCCCCATAGCCAAAACGCCGGATCTGGTTAGCGTCGCGCCGCCAGTTCTTGCGCACCTTTACGTGCAAGTCTAAGAATACCTTACAGCCCAGCATGTGTTCTAAATCCTCGCGCGCGGCGATACCTATGCTCTTTATGAGCGAGCCGCCCTTCCCCACTATTATCCCCTTCTGCGAGTCCGTCTCTACGTATACCGTAGCGAATATACGGTATAGTTCGCCTTTCTTTTTGCGCGGAGCGTATTCAAGCTCATCGACCTGCACGCCTACGGCATGCGGCACTTCGTCAAACGTCAATCGCAATATCTTCTCGCGAATGAACTCCGCTACTATGACCTCAAGCGGCTGGTCTGTCGTAACGTCTTTGGGAAACCAAAGCGGGCCTTCGGGCAAATACGTTGTAGCCGTCTCTACAAGCTCGCCTAAACCCTCGCCTGAGACGGCGCTAAGCGCGATGGCGGCGTCGAAGCCATACGCGGATTCAGCGGTGTTCATTTGTGCCTCTACCACGTCTGCCGTCGCCATATCGGTTTTAGAGACCACAAGCAGTTTAGCCGCTTTGCTTTTGCCTATGGAGTCCAACACCCATTTATCGCCCGTGCCGAACTGCGCCGTGCTATCAAGCACGAACGCTATTATATCAACGTCTTGCAACGCCTCAAAAGCTGACTCGTCCAACGCGTCTCCAAGCGCGTCGTGCGGTTTGTGTATGCCGGGCGTATCGACTATCACCAGCTGAAAACCGTCGCCGTTCAATATGCCCCTGAAACGATGCCGCGTAGTCTGCGGTGTATTGGACGTTATGGCGACCTTTTGTCCGATAAGCGCGTTTAAGAGCGTGGACTTACCGGCATTGGGCCTGCCCACCAACGTCATGAAACCCGACTTGAAGTGTTCTTCATTCTGCATATGGTAAACTCCTAGCAACATATGGCGCGGGCATGTATTTTATTTGTGAACCTGGGGCCCCGGTTCGCGCTCCCGCTGAGCAAATAGCGCTCGAGCGTACGCGCTCACCCCCAGAACCCCAAACAAAGTACATGCCCACGCCAATCTAGTCGATAGGTCTCAGTGCCCGAACGAACGCAACGCGGCTGACACGAACACGAAAAGTCCGGCCAGAACCGCTATTATCGACAGTATTAACACGGAGCCAGCCGCACAATCCTTCGCACGGCGCGCGCGCGCATCTTGCTTGGGGCTTATAAGGTCAACCACTGCCTCTACTGCGGTGTTCATGACCTCGGCCGCGAGCACGACGCCGATGAGTATTAAGACGCAGGCCCATTCTGCCGCCGAAAGCGGCAACAATATACTTGCGATGATCGCGAGCGCGGCTATGACAAGCTCTATTTTCATGTTGCGGCCGCCCTTTATGGCATCGCGTATTCCCACCAGCGCGCACTTGAACGCGTGCTGTAAGCTGCCGTTGGCGTTTGCGTTAGCGAACCACGCGTCAACAAGCTCGTCCTCGCGCGCTTCCATGACTTCCGCTTCCGCGTCGTCTATGTGGTCGTATCCCAGAAGATGCAATATACCGTGCGTAAGCATGAGGGCCATCTCGTGCTCGAACGTGGAGTTGAAGTCACGCGCGTGCTCTCGCGCTACTACGGGACATATTATGACGTCGCCAAGTACGTAAGACTCATCTTGTTCGCGTACTGTGCTCGATTTTGCGTCCGCTTTACCGTCCGTCTTAGAACCTGGACTGCCTGTCCCCCACTCAGCCGCGTCGCCCTCTCCGTCACATTCAAACGAGAGCACGTCCGTTGGCGCGTCCACGTTGCGGTATTCGCGGTTAAGCTCGTGTATCTCGTCAGGTTCTACCAACGATATAGAGAGCTCTGTCCTGTCTGGCGCTTTTTCGCTCGTTAACACGAAACGCGCGATGTCGGCATATGTGTCTTCGGGCAATCGCTTGCCCGAACGGTTATCTATCTGTATATCCATATATGTATATGTTAGGGGTTTTATCGTGACTGCGCCATAGGCGCTCCACGAAGCGCCATGCGCGTCCCTGGTTGAATGCGCATGCGGCAAAGCCCGCCAACCGGCGCCGCGATCTCGTCTTTGGGCATCTCTATCCTGTGGTAGCTTTCCGTACGCCCTATGCCAACGTCTTCTATAAGCACCTGCTCTACGCTACCTATGCGTGCTTGCGCGTCAGCGGTTTGCAGGTCGTCTGCAAGCGCGCGCAAGGCCTCTGAGCGCTTTTGCTTTACCGCAGAAGGCAACTGGCCCGGCATCGAGGCGGCAGGGGTTCCCGGCCTCATGGAATACCTGAACACGTGCACGCGGCTGAAGCCCGCCATGCGGCAGATGGTGCACGTACGTTTGAAATCCTCGTCTTCCTCTCCCGGGAAACCAACTATGACGTCTGTGCTAAGCGCGATGTTTGGCAATGCGTCGCGCGCGGCCTCTACCACGCCCATATACGCCGCGGTATCATAGTGACGTCCCATGGCCGCGAGTATGTCGTCAGAACCTGACTGCAGCGGTATATGCAAGTGGGCGCATATACGATGCTTATGCGAAGACATGGCCTCCAATAGGCCCGGCGTGACGTCTTCCGGCTCTATGGACGACAGCCGCACGCGGAAACCGTCGCAAAGGTCGCATATGGCCTTAAGCAGACCGGGAAGTCCAGCGTCTTTCGCGTCATCGCTATGATATCGTCCCAGGTTTATACCCGTTAGCACTATCTCGTGTACGCCTGCGCTTACGATATCTTGCACCTCTGATATTATGCTAGCCTGCGGCACGGAACGGGCGCGCCCTCTTACGTATGGCACTATGCAATACGTGCATCTGTTGTCGCAACCGTCCTGCACCTTTATATCAACGCGAGCGTGGTGACCGGCCGGTTGACTGTCCACATTACGAGCCGGTGGACAGTCGGGCTTGTCTACGCTTACCTTTATGTTATCGCCAAGTTCTTCTAACGCGGCACCATATGCAACGGCGCCGCATCCGGTAACTATAACGCGTGGATGCTGCGGCATGCCCGCAAAATGCCTTATGGCCTTGCGCGTCTTGTGGTCAGCCTCCGCCGTCACGGTGCACGTGTTTATTATCACCAAATCGGCGTCACCAGGGCCTGACTCCGTAAAGCCATTAGAAAGATAGTACGCTATTATGCTATTGCTTTCGGCGCGGTTGACCTTGCATCCAAGGTTGTGAACGTAGAATCTACAAGGTTCCATGTCTGGTTTTGCTTGTTACGCTTTAATTGTTGCGCGGAAACGCGTCTTTGATCCTCTGGCTGGGTGACTTCTTGCTCTTCTTGCTGGCAGTGTCGCCGTCAAGTTCCACTGCCAGCTCCTCAAGCAGCTCCGTCTCGTGCTTGGTCAGTTTGCGTGGTATTGTCACGTAAACGTGCACGTAGAGGTCTCCCCTGCTCTCTCGCTTGAAATGCGGCATACCGTGGCTGCGTACGCGTACGGTTTGCCCGTTTTGGCAACCAGATGGTATGGGCACGTCGACTTTCTCGTCTGGTAATATGCCGTCTATGGATATGCAAGCTCCAAGCGTCGCCTGGGTTATGGATACGTCGACGTCTATATGCAGGTTGTCGCCCTCACGCTGGAAGCTTTTATGCTCGTCTATCCGTACCGTGACTATGAGGTCGCCGGCCGGCGCGCCGTGCATGCCAGCCTCTCCATAGTCCCTCATGCGGAACTGTTGGCCGTCGCGTATGCCCTTAGGTATGTCTATCGTAACGTGCTGCTTGTCAGGTAAACGCCCCTGGCCTTCGCACTCGGGACATGGTATGTCTATGGTCTTGCCTGTGCCGCCACAGTCCGGGCACGTAGATTGCGTTTGCATGTCACCCAGAAACGTGTGCTGCACGCTTACTACGCGGCCTTGTCCGTGACACGTTGGACAATCGGTCAGCTGGCCGCCCTCGCCCACGCCCGTGCCGCCGCAGAACTCACACGGTGCCAGTCGGTCATACGCTATATCCTTGCTGGTACCGGTAGCGACTTCCTCTAAGGTGACGCGCAGGCCCACTCCCATGTCGCGTCCCTCCTGGCGCACGTTTGAACGCCCACGTGACGCACCGCCGAAAAACGTGCTGAAAAGGTCGCCCATGCCAAAGCCGGAGCCAAACAAATCTGAGAAATCGACGTATTGATAACCGCCGCCGCCAGCGGCGCCGCCAACCGTGCCGAACCGGTCATATTGCGCGCGCTTGTTGGAGTCGCTTAGTACGTCGTATGCTTCATTAAGCTCCTTGAACTTCTCTTCGGCGTCAGGGGCTTTATTAACGTCCGGGTGCAGTTCGCGTGCTTTCTTATAGAACGCTTTCTTAATATCGGCGTCACTTGCGTCGCGCGCGACGCCCATTACGTCATAATAATCTTTGGTTGCAGCCAATGAAGTCTTTCTCTAAGAGAGAGTATCCTTGAGGATACGTCTCCATAAACATATAAGGATATAGTTAATGATACCATTCCGACATAGCGGGTTCGCATATTATGGCGCAATGTAACTAAATGGTTAAGTCTAACACGATGCTTAGAGCCAAAGGCCTATCTCTTCTTTATCGTCAAAATGGCGTTTCACCCCGCGGGCGTCCTGATAATCTTCGTGTCCCTTGCCAGCGACCAATATGATGTCTCCGCTTCGCGCGCCTGCGCATGCGTCATGTATGGCGTCATGCCGGTCGCATACGCGCTTTGCGCCTTCACGCTGCGCGTCGTTTAACCCGGCCCACATGTCGTCTATTATCGCGTCCGGCTCTTCCAAGCGCGGATTATCAGACGTGAAGATTGCGAAGTCGCTTGAATCGACGGCTATACGCGCCATTTGTGGGCGCTTTCCCGCATCGCGGTTACCGCCGCAGCCCACTACGGTAACGACGCGCTGGTCTGTGCCCTTTAGCCCGTTTATCGCGTCCAGGACGTTTTGCAAAGCGTCAGGCGTATGTGCGTAGTCTACGATGGCCGCCCACCCTTTTGCCGAGTGCAGCACGTCAAAGCGGCCGGGCGCCGGCTCAAGGGACGGGAACGCGTTTGACAGCTGTTCCGGCCGTACTCCAAGTTCAAGCGCGGCACCGCAGATGGCCATGACGTTATAGGCGTTGAACCCACCAACGAGCCGCGTATGCACAAGGCAGTCACGCGAGTATTCCACTTCGCCTTGCGAATTTGTTAGCGTGCCACCATGATAGCTTATTGCTATATCCATACCATCAAGCGCGCTGGACTTTATATTGCCATTATAGCTTGCGCTGTCATTATCTATAGCGTATGATAGCTTGCTAGCTTCTGTGTCACGCAGCATATACATGCCGTTGGCGTCGTCTTTGTTCACAAGTGCGAAAGCGTCGGCAGACAGCATATCGAAAAACGATTTCTTCGCGTCCCTGTACGCCTCAAACGTCTTGTGATAGTCCAGATGGTCACGTGTCAGGTTAGTGAATATCGCCCCGTCAAACGCAAGACCGGCTATTCGCCCCTGTGCCGCGGCGTGCGAGGACACCTCCATGAAAGCGTATTCGCACCCGGCCTTTACCATACGGGCAAGCAGCTCGTTTATCTCGTAAGCGTCTGGCGTGGTATGCGACGTGGCCACGCGCTCACGCACCACATAGTTGGCAACCGTTGAGATAAGCCCGCACTCGTTGCCAAGGGAGCTGAACAGCTCATATAGCAAAGTGGCAATGGTGGTCTTTCCGTTAGTACCGGTAACGCCAACGAGCTTAAGCGCGCGTGACGGGTCGCCGAACCATTCAGAAGAGAGCCTGCCCCACGCGGCTGCGCTGTTATCGACCTGAACGCATTTTATATTGTCATATTGCCGTAATAGCGTACTATCAGGAGCGTCTTCGCATATGATGGTAGTCGCGCCTTGCTTTAACGCCTGTTCTATATACGCATGGCCGTCTACCTGCGTGCCGCGTATCGCAACGAACGCGAAGCCCGGCGCGACGGCGCGCGAGTCAGACGTGATTCCCGTAGCGTCAAAATAGCTGTCGTTTACATGTAGTAGCACTTAAACCGCCTATCGTATAGTCTAAGTTCAGTCCAGGCTCGCGGCGAAGCGTTTGCCAAGCTCCCGCGCGGCTCTAACGTCGCCTGCGGTCGGTACGAACCTCACCTTTAGCATGTCGTCAAACACGTTTACCTTAAGGCATTCAAGGCGCGATTGTATATTGCCCAAAGCCTCACCGCTCCAACCATAGCAGCCAAATAGCAACGCCGGCTTCCTGGCCACAAGCAACTGCCCCGCGCGTCCAAGCAGGTCCCATATGGGCGTAGGAGCGTCGTGGTTCAGCGTTGGTGAGCCTATGCAAAACGCGTCGCACGTGTTAAGCAGGCGCGCCATCGCCGTCATGTCGTTATCTATGATGTTGTAACGTTTCACTTCGGCGTCCGGCAGCGCGTCCCTTATACCCATGGCAACGCCCTCTGATAGTTTCTCGGTGTCGTGGTACGTCTCTACGTAGAAAATAGGTATGAGCTTACCGGCGCGCGTAGGAGCTGAGGCCCATTGCCTGTAAGCGTCCTTGACGCCGTCCAGTATGCCGTCTTTCGTGAGCACGGGGCCATGGCTTGGAGCCGCTATGTCCATGTCTAACTCGTCCATCTTTTGCAGCCCCGCCAACGCGAAACTGCCAAACTGTCCCATTATGCCCCTGTAGTAGTTCTCTAGCTCGAACCTGTATTCCTGCGGATGGACGATACGCGAGTCTATGACCTGCGGCTCGCAATAATGGGCGCCAAGGAAGTCACACGTGAATAAGACGCGCTCCTGCGGCACGTATGTGAACATGGTGTCAGGCCAATGCAGGAAAGGCGCGTTTATGAACTCAAGTGTAAGACCACCCAGATCCACGCTATCGCCGTCACCTACGTGTTGCATATCCAGGTCGTCACGATTGGTTATCTCTTTAAGA
>JAISJA010000032.1 GCA_031261765.1 Coriobacteriales bacterium
CATCAACAAGATCGACCGGCCCGGCGCGCACCCGCATGAGACCGTGGACGCGGTGTTTGACCTCATGGTGGACCTTAACGCCACCGACGAGCAGCTGGACTTCCCTGTTGTATATACCTCTGCCGTAGAGGGATACGCCCGATACGAACCAGACGACGGCAACGCGGACATGACCCCGTTGCTTGACACGATACTTAAGTACGTGCCCGCGCCAGACGCCGACCCGACGGGGCCGGTGGCACTGCAGATATGCACGGTAGACCACTCAAGCTATGTTGGACGCATAGGCGTTGGCCGTCTTTATAGCGGCACCATACACACGGGCGAGCCGGTGCTTGTCATAAAGAATGACGGTACGCGCTACCAGACGAACATAAAACAGGTATACACGTTCAAAGAGCTTGGCAAACAAGAGGTCGACGAAGCCGAGGCCGGAGATATAGTGGCGGTAGTCGGCATTGAGGACGCCGACATAGGGGACATGATAACGTCGCGTGAGAACCCCGTTGAGATGGACGCCATACAGATAGAGGAGCCCACGATGGCCGTCGTTTTTGAAGCGTCCACGTCTCCGCTTGTAGGACGCGAAGGCGACATAGTGGGAGCGCGGCAGCTAAAGGAACGCCTGGCATATGAGGCCGAGGCTAACATAGCCATGAAGATAACGCCACTTGAAGGTAGCTCCGTTGAGGTGGCAGGCCGTGGCGTGTTGCAGCTTTCCGTGCTTATGGAGACGATGCGCCGTGAAGGTTTTGAGTTCCAGGTAGGACGTCCACGCGTGTTGCTTAAGAAAGACGAGAATGGCAACAAGATGGAGCCTATGGAAGAAGCCACCGTTGACGTGCCAAGCGAGTATGCGGGGCGTGTTATAGAGGTGTTCGGCAACGCCGGTGGTGAGATGTCAGACATGGCGCAGCGCGAAGACCATACGCACCTTGCGTTCATGATTCCAACGCGCGGTACTATGGGGCTTAGGACCAAGGTGCTTAACGCCACGCGCGGCGAGGGCGTGATGTTCCACAGGTTCGCAGAATACGGGCCGTATCGTGGCGAGTTCTCAAGGCGTAAGAACGGCTCGATGATAGCCATGTCCACCGATAAAAGCGTGGCATACGCGCTTGACACGTTGCAACAGCGTGGCACGTTATTCATAGGCCCGGGCGAGGAATGCTATGAGGGCATGATAGTAGGCGAGAGCGCCCGTGAAGGCGACATGGTGGTGAACGTCGCCAAGGCTAAACACCTAACTAACACGCGTTCATCAACGGCAGATATAGCGGTACAGCTTACTCCTCCTAAACACTTCACGCTTGAAGAGGCGCTTGAATACATCGAAGACGACGAGCTGGTTGAGATAACCCCGAAGTCCATTCGCCTGCGCAAGAGGTTGTTAAGCGAAGTGAACCGTCGTAAAGCCAATAAGAAATAAACTGGCGGAGAGGGAGGGATTTGAACCCTCGATACCTTTCGGTATACATGATTTCCAATCATGCGCGCTCGGCCGGACTACGCGACCTCTCCGCATTGCATATATTAAAGTATACACTACATGCAAAGCATAGCGAAACACGGTATTATTATAATAAGACGCGGAGAGATGGCTGAGCGGCTGAAGGCGGCGGTCTCGAAAACCGTTAATCCGGTATCCCCGGGTTCGGGGGTTCAAATCCCCCTCTCTCCGCCAGACTCTTTGCTAAAAGCAATCATTCGGAAGGTATCACGTGTGCGGAATAGTTGCATATACTGGTAAGTTGGACGCTAAATCGTTCTTACTGGACGGCTTGGCGCGCCTGGAGTATAGGGGATACGATAGCGCCGGCATAGCGCTTGTAGATAACGGCTCGCTTAGTATAGTGCGCCGCAAGGGCAAGGTCGCTGAACTTCGCACGGCAGTTGGGGAGCAGGGCATTGAGGGCACATGCGGCATAGGCCATACGCGCTGGGCCACGCACGGCGTTCCAAGTGAGGCGAACGCGCATCCACATAGCGATTGTACTAGCAAGATAGCAATAGTGCACAATGGCATAATAGAGAACCATGCCGAACTTCGCGCCAACCTTGAAGCCGCAGGCCATAAGTTCAAGTCGCAGACTGACAGCGAGGTAGTGGCCCACCTTATAGAGGAATGCTACAACAGCCTTGGCGCAGCCAACGCGCCTGAGCAAGGCCCAGCAAGGCTGTTATCGGCGGTACGCGAGGCCGTGGCGCAGCTTTCAGGTTCGTTTGCGCTGGCGATAGTGCACGCGGACCATCCAAACGAAATAGTATGCGTGCGTAACGACTCGCCGCTTGTCATAGGCTCTTGCAAAGACGGTGCAATGGCGGCGTCTGACACGCCGGCCATAATAGAGCACACCCGCGACGTTATTTATCCAAAAGACCGCGACATAGTGTTGCTTAACCAAGACGGCACCTTGCAATGCTATGACCCCGCGGGAACCCAATACAGCCCCACGACCGTGCGCATAGAGTGGAGCCTGGAGGACGCCGAGCGCGGCGGTTATGCGGACTTCATGTTGAAGGAGATAAACGAACAGCCACGCGTCATACGTGACACTTTGGCAGGGCGTTTTGACGATAAGACCGGCGAGCTCATATTTGACGAACTGCCTTTCACGTCGGAAGAGTTCAAAGCCATAGACCGCATTTGCATTGTGGCGTGTGGTACATCATACCATGCAGGGCTTATAGGCAAGGACCTGTTGGAGGGCTGGGCCCGGCTGCCAGTAGAGGTGGCGGTGGCAAGCGAGTTCCGCTACAGGAACCCGATCATAACGCCCAACACGCTTGTAATCGCGATATCGCAAAGCGGCGAGACGGCAGACACGCTTGAGGCCATTAAGCTGGCGCGCAAGTCTGGCGCGCACGTTACCGCCATAACCAACGTGGTTGGTTCGCGCATAACGCTTGAGGCTAACACTATTTTGTTCATTAAGGCGCACCTTGAGATTGCCGTAGCGGCCACGAAGTCGTTTTTGGCGCAGGTTGCCCTGCTAACGCTTTTGGCGTTGCACATAGCGCAGCAACGTGGCCAGATAAGCGCGGACGAAGTCAAGGCAGTATATGACGATATGCAAAAGCTGCCCGGTCAGATAGAGGAGATATTGCGCGACGGGGCCATAGAGGCCGTGGAGCGCTGCGCCAAAGAGGCCGTGGACGCCGATACGGCCCTGTTCATAGGCAGGGGAGTTGGCGCAACTACGTGCTATGAGGGCGCGCTAAAACTAAAAGAGATAAGTTATCTGCATGCCGAGGCGTTTTGCGCCGGCGAGATAAAACACGGCCCCATAGCACTTATAGACCCAGAGGCGCAGACGCCGGTCATAGCGGTGGCCCTGCAAAGCGCCACGTATGACAAGATGGTCGCGAACATAGAGGAAGTGCTGGCACGTGGTGCGAAGGTCATAGCCCTTGTCACCAAAGGCGACACGCGCGTGGCCCAGCTAACGCCGTATACCATACCCATACCCAAGACACGTGAGGTCTTAAGCCCAATACTTGCCAGCGTGCCGCTTCAGCTGTTCGCGCGCTTCATTGCCATTGCCCGTGGCGCGGACGTGGACCAGCCACGGAATCTGGCCAAAAGCGTTACAGTAGAGTAGAAAGCACATGGTTTGGCACCTAAGCCATTCCAGCACGTCCTTATTGCGCAAAAGGCAACTGCGGCCGTGCTATAATGGCTTATACACTCAAACCATGTACTTTCTGGAGTGCTAGTAATTTGGCGCCTAAGCCATTTAGGAGATACGTGAGATGTGTTTAGCTATACCCGCAAAGATAGAAAGCATAGATGACGATAACATCGCCACGGTAGATATAATGGGCGTGAAGCGCAACGCCGCGCTTGACCTTGTGCCGCAGGCGAAGCTTGGCGATTACGTGTTGGTGCACGCCGGATACGCCATAGAGGTCCAAAGCGAGGACTACGCCAAAGAGACGCTGGACATAATACGCGAGATACCGGAGCTTGCGAATGCCTTCTAGCGAGTTTAAGGACCCGGAACTCGCACGGGGCCTTATATCCGCCATAGAACATCTTGCGGGCCGTCTTGAAGCGGATGGCAAAGGGCAGATAAACATCATGGAGGTGTGCGGCTCGCACACCATGGCCATAGCCCGCAACGGGCTGCGCTCGGTCCTACCGGACAACATAAACCTCATAAGCGGCCCGGGGTGCCCCGTATGCGTGACCGCGAACCGCGATATAGATAGCATAATAGCGTTAACGCGCCTGTCCAACGTAACGGTCGCCACGTTTGGAGACATGGTACGCGTACCCGGGTCAAGCACGTCTCTGCAGCAGCGCAAGGCGCATGGCGCGAGTGTCGAGGTCGTCTATTCTCCGCTTGACGCGCTTAAACTGGCGCAGGAACGTCCCGGCGAACAGGTGGTATTCGTTGGCGTTGGCTTTGAGACCACCGCGCCGCTTGTCGCCGCGACCATAGAACGCGCACAAAAACAGGGCATTGATAACTTCAGCGTCATATGCGCGCACAAGCAGGTGCCACCGGCGTTGGACGTTTTGGTAAACGACCCACAGGTGCGGATAAGCGCGTTCCTTTTACCGGGACACGTAAGTACGATACTTGGCGTGGCGCCGTATGGGTTCTTGGCAAGCGATTATT
>JAISJA010000088.1 GCA_031261765.1 Coriobacteriales bacterium
TGACGGGTCCAAGGAGTATATCCAAGTCTATTATGTGGGAGCAGAATATAGGCAGCGTGTTGCGCCCCGCGGCCTGTATGGCGCGCGACGGCCACTTTAGGTGCTTCTCAACGAACTTAGAGAAAGCGACAAGGCAGAACACGCCGCATATGGATACCACGATGTCTATTATGCCATGCGGGTATTCGCAGTCGTCAGGGTAGCTGCCCGGCGTGAGCAGCAGGCCGGCCACCCAAACAAGCAGCAAGACGACCCATATGGGCTTGGCTATGCGCCCGTCGTCAAAGAGCCCGAACTTGCGTATAAGCAGCCCCAGGTACATCCAAAACGCGGTGCCCATGCCAGGCTGTATGGCAAACGGCAGTTTCAGCGTGCTTATCGTAATGTAAGATATGAGGAAAAGCGCGAGTATAAGTAAAACGGGGATAAGCTCCTCTTTGTATCTTCCACGTAGCGCGCGCGGCGTGGGTATCTTGCGTATGATGGCTATGAACAGCTTGCCCCAGAACATCGCCGGCAAAAACCAGAGCCCGCCTATCATTATGAGCTGGATCCACGACGGCCATAACATGGGATACGTCAGCGAGCCGGACATATAGACCGACGCGGCCGTCCACTTCGTCGCGGTGGCTGTCCAGTCGCCGGTGGGATAGAGCGCCTGGTTTATAGCCGTGCCGGCCACTATGATTATCACGCATGACACCGCGTATGGCAGCATGGTGTGGCGCAGCTCCTTGCCTGCGTTGAAAGGGCGCTTCGTCGAGAAGAAGAACCCGCTTGCGATGAAGAACCCCTGTACGCCGCAACCAAAGCCCAGGCTTGGGAACACCTGTCCTATTATGCCGGAGTTCGCGGCCGGCACGCATACGGTTATATGGGCGGCCATTATGCCTATGATGCATATGGCCTTCAGTATGTCTATATACCCTATGCGCTTTTTCTGCACGTGTACAGGTACCTATTCATTGTCGATAAGCTCCAATAGCTCGGCTTTGCTGTTAACGCCAAGCTTCGTGAATATGTTCCCCAAATGCGTCTTCACGGTGTTAAGCGATATGCATAGCGCGTCGGCTATCTCCTTGCGCGTAAGCCCGTTTGCGAGCGCGCTAACCAGGTCGCGTTCGCGCTCCGTCAGCGTCTGCAAGCATATGGGCACGCTTACCTCCGGTTCGCCGGAGAGTTCCCTTTCCGTGCTATCGCGCACGTCAAAGACGGCTATGAGCTTACGCGTGAAGGCGCGTATGGCGGCCGCCGTCTTGCGTTGCTGTAGAAGTTCCTGCAGCAGCCCGCGCACGAACACGCGTCTGTTGGCGAACAGGGTGACGAACCCGTATTTAGCGCCAAGCTGCAGCGCGACGTTTATGCTCTGCAGGGCCTGTGACTTCCGGTTAGTCGCGTCAAGTATGTATGCCTCTATCATGAGCGCCTCGCAGAGCACGGTGTTAAGGTCTTTGGCGCGCGCGCTTTCCGCCACGTCCCTGCATATCTCCAATAGGTCGTCGGGGTCCACCTCGTCGCATACCATGCTGCATATGGTGCTGCGCACGTTTGCGCGCGCGTTGTTTACGTTATTCCTATGCACGGCGCTAAAAAGGTGCAGGCGCACGTCCAGAAGTTGTAGCGGAAGGTAGTGTTCTATGTCGCTTTCGTTCGTCTCGTCTTCAAGCTCGTGCCATATCGTCAAGGCCTCGTCCAGGTTACCCTGGTACGTGCAGACGTTGCACTGCGCCATCTTTATGTCCAGAAGCGAGCCAAGCGGTTTCACGTATCCCTCTGTGTTGGCCCGCGCCCGTGCCAGTTCCTCGTACGAGGCGTCCAAATGCCCGTTCGCGCACATAATATACGCGTGCGTTACGTGTTCGGTTATATACAGCTCTACGTTGCGCGTTACCGACAAGCGCTTAGACGCGCGTTTCAGGCTCTGCTCGGCTATATTAAGGTTGTTGTGCATGGCCTGCGCGCGTGCCAACAGGCAGTATAGGGCCCCGTACACCGGCGAGTCCTCTGACACTATCTCTATGGCCGAATAGCACAGCTGCTGCGTGCGGTCTATGTATCCTTGTACCAGGTGCAGCGATATATACACGTACCTTGCTATGTATTGCTGGAACGGCGAACCGGCGCCCTGGCTTATCGACTCTGCGGCAAGGGCGTGCTCAGACGCGCTTTTAAAATCTCCCATGGCCTTATACGACTCCGCCAGTATAAGCGACAGTATACCCGTCAGCCACGGGTTGGCCTCGTCGCTGAATTTGTCCTGCGCCTCATACACCCGCTCTATGGCCCGGTTATACGCACCGTCAAGTTCCATGCACTTTATGTCTATGGTATCAAGCGCGAACGCTATCATGCTATCATTCGTGTCCACCAACGCCTTGAAATGCCCGCACCAGAACCTGGTTTCCTTAGTGCGGCCCGCCATAAGATACGCCCATGTAAGCAATAGCATGCAGGTAGCGTCTTGTTTCGCCTCGTCAAAGGCGTATTTGAACACCCATTCCGTGACGTCCAGGCTGTTTATGTCGCTATTGGGCAGCACAGAGAGCGTAAGCCCAACAAGCGAGTCTGTATCGGTTGCCAAAAGCATGTGCCTTGCCGCGCTTATGAAGTCGCCGTGGCGCTCGAACCATTCGCTGGCATGGAAGTTCAACTTGCGCGCAAGGCTCGCCGGCAGCGCCCGCGCCCGGCTGTGCAAAAGCGCCAGGAACATGGGGTGCACGTAATACCAGCCGTGCCGTCCGGGCGTGGGTTTCACGAAATAACCCTGGTCCACAAGCCCGTCAAGCAGCACCAGGCTGTCGTTGCGGCCGCACATGGAATTGCACAGGTCTGCCTCCAGCTGTTCCAAGAAAGAAGTCTCCAGCAAGAACTCCTCATATTCATGTGGCAGTTTAGAGAATATCCATTTCGCGAAGAACTGCTCGTGCAGCGGGTTCACGTGGCAATCGCTCTCATGCATGGTTAGCGTGGCCGGGGCCGATCCGGCGCCATTGCCCGTGCCGATGCCATTGCCCGTGCCGGCTATGTCTGCGGCCACGTTAACGTCGTCATACGCGTCGCTCGTATCCAATGTGTATTCCACGCAAAGCCGTATACCGCATATCCAGCCGTCCGTCATCTCATCAAGGCGTTTCACGACGTTGCTGGACGCGCGTATGCCGCAGTGTTCCAAATACGTTGACGTCTCGCTTGGCGTGAAGCGCAACGCCCGGCTGTGCATCATGTAGACGCAGTCGTCCAGGCAAAACCACCGCAGTTGTTCGGGAAGCCTTTGGCCGGCTACGCACACGTGCAACCTGTCAGGCAAAAGCCGTTTTATGAACATAAGGAACGATTCCATTGCCGCCGGCTCAAGCGCGTCTACGTCATCTACGAACACCAGCCGGTCTTCGGGCCGCGTGTATTCCTCAAAAAGCGCGTTGCTAAGCTCTGTGGGGTCGTTTGGCAGCGACTCTACGTCTATGGCCTGCGCAAACGCGGCCGCGACATGCGTCCACAAGTGCTCTGCCACGTTGTCGGAGGCGTCCAGTGTCAGCCACGCGGCGTGTTCGCCACTTGCGCGTAAGTAGTTATAACATTCCGATAAAAACGTTGTCTTCCCGGAACCCACTGGTTCTATGAGCATCACGGCCGCATATTCGCGCGCGGCGGTAATAAGCTCGTTGGTCAGACGTTCTCGTTTCACGTGGTGTAACGGAAGCCTTGGGGCGATAAGCTTCGCGTGTGTAACGGGAACAGCTGTCATGGCGTCACCCTCTTAAATCACCCTTATAAGGGCATGCAGGCAATATGTACATTCAATGATAATACTTTTTATGGAGTAGCGTTATTTAAAAGTTTTGTTTCTTAATTTTTTTAAAGGAGGTCGTAATGGATGAAGCAACCGCAGCAGTAGCGACAGCAGGCAAGCCAACGAAATTAAGGCGCAATTCAAAATACGCATGGGCGTGCCTGTGGGCTATTTACCTGGCAAGCGTTGTTGGCCCCATATGCCAGTTCAAGGTCCCTCCGCTGGCGCCGTGGATAATCCCGGCGTTTGGCGGCATGGACTCGGGCACGTTTGGATGGCTTATGGGCCTTATGAGCGTAGTAGGTGTCGTCTTAGCGTTCCCAACGGTTTTCATAGTAAAGAAGATGGGCCTTAAGGGCACCATCCTATTGGCGGTGGGCTGCCTTCTGGCAGGCTCGCTTGTAGAGATAGCAAGCGGCTATATGGCCG
>JAISJA010000090.1 GCA_031261765.1 Coriobacteriales bacterium
ATACGCAGAACACAAGTGACAACGCCGATATGCCCACGACAAGCCAGGTCTGATGACCAACTAGCTTGAAGCGCACGCGCGACACGAGGTTCTCTACGAACGAACAGATTAAGAACACGACGGCCAGTTTTATGACGTAGAACACCAGGCCGAGTAAAAGCGACAACGGTTGCATGTCAACCGCGGAGCCAAACGGTATGAACACGGCTATGAACAGGCTGGCCACGACTATCTGCTTCAGCGTCATGCCGACCTTCATGGTCGCGAGCGACGGGCCGCTGTATTCCTGCAATGGTCCTTCCTGTATCTCCTGTTCGGCCTCCGCCAGGTCGTATGGCAGCTTGCCCATCTCTATATAGCAGGCGACCGCGAACGCGACGGCGGCGACCACCATGGCCACCGGGCAGCTTGACGTGAAGCTGCCGACCTCTGAACCTATGATGCCTATGTTCGTGGAACCGCAGGCAAGCGCCGCCACGAACAGCGACAGCATTAACGCCGGCTCAACAAGGACGCCTATAAGCAGTTCTCGTATACCGCCGGTACCGGCATAGGCGCCAGAGGTGTCTATGGAGGCCAGCGAGAAGAAGAACCTTGGCAGCGCAAGCAGGTACACGATGAGTATCGCGTCCGCGAGCGGCGGTATTGGGCTTTCCCTCGTTATTATCGGCAGACCTAATAATATGACCAACATGCAGCCAACATATAAAAGCGGCATGAAACGATGCACGAAGCTGGTGTCTTTAGAAGAGACGTCCTGCCTCTTAAGCAGTTTCACGATGTCGTAGTAGTCCTGCAACACCGGAGGTCCCTGACGGGTCTGCATCTTCGCGGTGATCCAGCGCGCGGTACCGGAGATGAGCGGTGCTACGGCTACGAGCAAGACCATTTGTACGATTGCGATTACGATTTCCATAGCACACCTCCTAGTGTATTATCCATATGAGGATAAGGAACACGACCAGCGCACCGACTATGTAAAGAAGGTAGATGCGGAAGTCGCCTCCCTCTATCGCTCTTGACTTGTTTGCCAACCACTGCACGAACCTGACCACCGGAGCCACAAGGCCCTTGTCGCCAAACGACTGCGCTTTGTCTGTGCCGCGCACCGTTTTGTCAAACGCGCGAACGAACGCGCCTTTACTGCTGACCAACTTCGCTCGCATCGCGTAAACCGGATGCATGAACAGGTCGGTGGTAGAGGCGAACGTTGACGCGATGGGCGGCATTTGGGCGTCCGGCAGATAGCCGCAGTCCCATGGGTCGCGGTCTTTCGCGGCGCCACCGCTTGAGAGTATCGCCTTTATGGCGAACGGAAGCAGTATGGCGGCGATGAGCAATATAGTGAGCAACGGCGTGGATATGATACTTCCCATGTCAGGGTTCATAAGAAGTATGCCTGCCGCGGCCGGCGCGCCAGCGGGCGCCGCCAATATGCTGGTAGCCGCCTGTTGTAGCACCGGCACTATAAGCGGCGCGCATACGCCAAGCAACACGCATATAGCAGCCAGTATTATCATCGCGAGCTTCATAGTGAAAGGTTGCTCTTTGGCCTCAGCCGCTTCCTTGGAACGCGGCGTAGACAAGAACGTGACGCCGTATGCCTTTACGAAGCAGGCGACCGCCAGCGCACCGGTTATGGCAAGCGCTACGACCGCCAGGGCCAAAATGAGCTTTATGAGCACGTCTCCGCTCATGGCTGCGGTAATCATCGACTGGTACGTGAACCACTCTGAGACGAAACCGTTAAGCGGCGGTATCGCCGATATCGCGAGCGATCCTATAAGGAAGCACATGGCCGTTACGGGCATTGCCTTCGCAAGCCCGCCAAGAACGTTCATGTTGCGCGTACCGGTTGCCTTAAGCACGGAGCCCGCGCCAAGGAACAACAAGCCTTTGAACATTGCGTGGTTTATAAGGTGGTATAGCCCCGCGAGAAGTCCGAGCACGGCGATGGCCGGTTGGTTCACGGACACGCCTATGAACGCGACGCCCACGCCAAGTAATATTATGCCTATGTTCTCTACGGAGTGATACGCCAGGAGCTTCTTTATGTCATGTTCCTGCAGCGCGTACGCGACGCCCAGCACGGAGGATATGGCTCCTATGAGCACCACTATGATGCCCCACCACATCTCCTGCCCGCTTGCGGCAAGTATGTCAAGGCCTACCTTGATGATACCGAAGACGCCTATCTTTATCATGCCGCCGCTCATAAGCGCGGACACGTTTGAAGGCGCAGCGGGGTGCGCTTGCGGTAGCCACGAATGCAGCGGTATGATACCGGCCTTGCATCCGAAACCGAAGAATATGAGCAGGAATATTATCGAGGCCGTCACCGGTGTGAACACGTGCATACGCCATACCGAGAAGTCGAAGCTGCCGGTCTGCATGAACATGATGAAGAACGCTATCATGATGAGCATGAATCCGGCGTGCGCCATGACCAGGTACATGAAGCCACCTTTTATGGCGGCCTTGTTCTGCTCGAATATGACCAGGAAATACGAAGTCAGCGACATCATCTCGAAGAACACCAGGAACCAGAAACCGTTGTCGGACACCACTAAGATGTCCATGGAAGCAATGAACAGGTTCATGAAGAAACAAAGGACGCCTATGCCGCGGCCCTTGTATTCATCGAAATATGATACGCCGTATATCCAGGACACAAGCGCCAGAACAGAAAGGACGCATAGCAATATGCCCGATAACGGGTTGAACAACATGCTGAACGAAGCAAAACTGAACGGCGTTGCGAAAGCCGCCGTTTGTGCGGGGCCCAAAATGGACATAGCCCCGGAGCATAACGCGAGTATGGCTGCCACGGCGCCGAAAAGGCAACCGAAGCCCTTGGCCACGCGCTCGGCCTTACCCAGCACAAGCGAACCCACGGCACCAACGAGGGCACATATAAGTGATATGCAGAATAAAGTCGCAACCATATCAAGCCCTCCCCTCAATGCGTGAGCGACTGCTTTTCGCATCCGCGAGTCCCTCTGCGGCCGCGGCGCGCTTGACACGTGTGTCACTGTCTATGGACTTGCCGTCCACAAGGCTTAACGCCGCCGTTGGGCAGGCGGCCACACATGCAGGGCCGTTTGGGTCGTGCTCGCAAAGGTCACACTTGACGGCACACGTCTTTACCCCTATCTCCCAGCGCAATAACGTTGATAAAGACGACGGGTATGTTGGAGTGCCAAAGCTTACTCCGGCAACGCCCGCACCGGACGTACCGGACGGATGGATAGCGCCGAACGGACAGGCGATAGCACAAAGTTTGCAGCCAATACAGATTTGCTCATTCACTACTACGCTATCGTTTCTCTTCTCGATAGCGTTAACCGGGCACACGCTTAAACATGGGGCACCTTCGCAATGGTGGCACGTAACGGCGGCCGAGATCTCGCGGGTCTGCGCCAGCTCCAAACGCGGAGTTGACTGAAGGCCCGCTTTCACGTGGCTTTCGCTGCATGCGGCCTGGCAGGTGCCGCATCCAATACATTTGTCCGGCTCTATTGAGATAAATCTATTCATGATCTCCCCTAGTGGGTTACAGATTAAAAGCCCCTCACGCAAGGGGCGAATGCGCTTCGCCCCTTGCGAAAACGTGTGGGAAACCGCCTGAGATACGGGATTTTTTGGCAGAAACCTTATGTTGACCTATTGTTGTATTGCTATAATGCGACGCTATTATAATCGCAAGCAATGACCAGCAACAACAACGGCAGTGCGGTCTCCCTCACACGTCTTATATGCAACTTTCACGCAACACCCCTTACGCGAAAGGCCCTTGATCATCTCCCCTTAGACTATAGCCGGCTCCTTTTCTGCGTCCAGGATAGCCTGCGCGGACTCTACTACGTCTTGCGCCGAAGCCTCGTCTGCAAGCGTCTTCTTAAGCTCTGCGTAAGTGGTCTGCAGGTTCTGCTCCGCCCACTTCTGGTCAGGTATTGCGTCTACCTGGCAGGCGCTGAACTTATCCTCGGGCGTACCCGAAAGCGGGTCCACGTGATGTATGGTAAGCGCGTTGCACTTGCCTATCCACCACTGATACGTCATGTAGACGCTGCCCTTGTTTATGCGCTCGTCAACGCTGGCACGGCTCATTACCTTGCCACGGCGTGAGTAAATGTATACAAGGTCGTCTTGCTCTATGCCGCGTGCCGCCGCGTCGTCAGGGTTGATGTGGACATATCCTGGCTCGTCTGCCAGAAGTGCGAGCGTACGGCAGTTGCCTGTCATGGTACGCGCTGAATAATGCCCGACTTCGCGCACCGTGCAGAGTATCAGCGGATACTCGTCATCGGGTTGCTCTGTCGCGGGCTCGTACTCGGCCGCCCAAAGGACCGCCTTGTGGTCCGGCGTAGTGAAGTTACCGCCAGGATACAGCGTTGGGCTACCGTGCTCGCTGTCCATGTCAGGTATGGGCCACTGGCAATAGCCAAGGCCTTCCATCTTCTCGTAAGTAGCGCCGTAGAAGTTCGGGCAAAGCGAACGAAGCTCGTCCCAGATCTCCTTCGTGTTCTCATAGTGCATCGGATAACCCATGCGCGTTGACATCTCGGCGAAGATCTGCCAATCGTGCTTGCACTCGCCCTTTGGCGGAACGGCCGCCGTGAAGTGCTGGAAGCTGCGGTCTGAGGCCGTGTAAACGCCCTCGTGCTCGCCCCAGGACGTTGCCGGGAATATGACGTCTGCGTACTGGCAGGTCTGGTTCATGAATATATCCTGGCAGATAAGGAAGTCGATGTTCTTCATCGTCTCTATCATGTCGTTGGCGTCCGGCTCTGACTGCACGGGGTCTTCTCCGTAATTGTACAGAGCGCGTATGTAGCCGTTCTTAACGCCGTCCGGAATATCCGTAAGCATGTAGCCTTCATGGTCTGAAAGCTGCTCTACGGGAATGTTCCACGCCTTAGCGAACTTCTTGCGCGCCTTCGGGTCCACGACCTTCTGGTATCCGGGGAACATGTTTGGCAACATGCCCATGTCGCAAGAGCCCTGTACGTTGTTCTGTCCACGTACCGGCGCCAGGCCTGACTTGTCGCGGCCAATATGGTTCGTCGTGCATGCGATTGCGGCCATCTGGCGTATCGTGTGCACGCCCTGGCGTTGTTGTGTAACGCCCATGCCCCAGCAGATGATAGCGTCTTTGGACTTGCCGTACATACGCGCGGCCTGACGGAACGTCTCGGGGTCTATACCCGTTATGTCAGCGACATACTCTGGCGTGTATTTCATCATCTTCTCGGCCCATTCGTCATAACCGTTTGTATGAGCGTCAATGAAGTCCTTGTCTATCATACCCTCTGTGATAAGCACGTTCGCGAACGCGTTCATGAACGCGAGGTTGCAACCGTTGTTTATCTGCATGTAGATGTCAGCTATACGGGCGGTCTCTATAACGCGTGGGTCTGCTACAATAATCTTCGCGCCACGTTCTTTCGCTTTAACGATGCGGCGTGAGACTATGGGGTGGGATGCCGACGGGTTATATCCAAACAGGAATATGCAATCCGTTTGTTCCATATTAGGTATGGAGACCGTCATCCCACCACTTCCTACGGAACTCATGAGCCCGTTAATGGATGGGCTGTGGCACGTACGCGCGCAGTTATCCACGTTGTTCGTGCCAAGGCAGGCGCGCGTGAACTTCTGCATCACGAAGTTGGCCTCGTTGCCGCCGCCACGGCTTGAGCCCGTGGTGTAAATCGCGTCAGCGCCGTACTTGTCTTTGATCTCAGTAAGGCGCTTCGCCGCGAAGTCCAGGGCCTCGTCCCAGCTTACACGCTCAAGCTTCCCGCCGTCCTTCGCCTTCGTGCGACGGATCATCGGGTGGTATATACGTGGCGTTAGGATCTTCGTATCGTTTATGAAATCATAGCCAGTCATGCCCTTAAGGCATAGTTCGCCTTCATTGGTAACACCGTTCAACGCCTCTGTGCCAACGACTTTCTCGCCCTCGACCAAAAGATTGAACTTGCAACCGGCCCCGCAGTAGGGGCATACAACCATATGCTTTTCCACTGTTACCTCCTTCACTTAACTTGTCAGTACCGCGTTAAGCGGAACGCTTGAAACAGAGCTTTCCGCGGCCGCGACACGTTTTTGCCTGATGTCTTGTTCAAGGTTGCTCTCGTCAACGAGCCTGAGCGCGTTGGTTGGGCATGCCTGTATGCATACGGGACCTTCCTCACGGTCGTAGCAAAGGTCGCATTTCAACAGGTTCGCCTTCGGCTTATCGCCTATAACGACGTCGCCTATACGATATTCTTGCGTGCTTGCATATACGTCAACGGCTCCGTACGGGCATGCCATGACACAGCCACGGCAGCCTATGCAAAGGCTTTGGCGCACGCCTACACGTGTTCCGTCAAAGAAAAGGGCGCCCTCAGGGCAAGCGTTCACACAAGGCGCGTCCACGCAGTGATGGCATACGATTGGTGCCGATATCGAGAGCGTTGTGACAAGGCTAAGACGCGGTGCGGCTACGTCCCCTGCGACATCATGTTTTTCGATACAAGCTGCCATACAGGTCTTGCAACCGATGCAACGACCTGGGTCAGCTGTAACGAACAGTGTGCCCATTGTACTCATAACTCCTCCGTTCTTTCTTCCAAGAGTTCTTTCAAATCCTCCGATAAAAACAATACTTCTAACACTACTGACGAGTGGTCGAAGCGCCTTGAAGCGATGGCCCCGCCCGACAGTCCTACATGGTATCTTGGCTTACTTCCGCCCCCTTCCACTTATGACAATCAGGTTACAGTTCGTCGAAGATGCGTTTATCATATATCTTCAAAATCGTTTGTCAAGCGAGAATCGTAAATTTCATAAAAAAATTTTTAAGCGGGAAACATGGCCGTTTTACTGGTGTTTTGAGGTTTCAGTCACCCGTTTTCCGCACAGGTTTTCTGGACCTGAAAATATTGTTCATAAGAATTTTATGTGTTACAATTGTCATACGAAGGGAGTGGTTTTATGAGGGAAAATGCAAAAAACGCCGTTCTGAATGTGCGTATAGACACCGCCGAGAAGCAGGCCGCAGACAAACTTTTTTCGAAAATGGGAACTTCGACCTCTGAGGCGGTTAGAATGTTTCTGGCAGAAGCCATAGCCGCTCAGAAGATGCCGTTCGTTCCAAAGAGCATTGAGAAAAGTGGAAAGACTAGCGCCTTTGGTTTGTTGCACATATACGCCCGTCAGGAGAACATGGCCAAGGAGCGCGATAGTTGGATAGACTCTCTAACTTATAAACATGAGGAAAGGCACGTACGATAATGGCTACTTATATAGACGAGACCGTCATACTGCGCTACCTGCTTGACGACAACCACGCACAGGCGCAAAAGGCGGCGCGCACCATACGCGAGGGGCATACGTATTCATCGCCTGAGATAATGGCCCGTGTAGCGGTTACCTTGCGAGACATATATAAGTGCCCGCGCTCGCTTATAGCCAACGCCGTTGAGATGCTATGCGACGACATAATAGTCATAGAGGAAGACGTCTGCCGTCTGGCAGGCCGCTTCTTTGGCTCCACGCTGTACGACTTCACTGACTGCCTGATGTTGGCGCGAAACGCGTTGTATGGCTATGATATATTGTCTTTCGATAAGCCCATACTTAAAAGGACCATCTAGGCGGCTTCGGCGACGGCGCCTTCCTTGGCAGGCGTCTGGACGGCCTCCGTATGCACGGGCTCGGCCTTGACGGGCTCGGCCTTTGTGGGTTGCGCCTCTGGCGGTTCAGGTTCGTCCTGCGCTTTCTCGAAATTGCTCTTTGCCACGCTTATCATAAGCTTTATGCGGTTAAGCTGGTTCACCTCGCTGGCGCCTGGGTCATAGTCCACGGCGACTATATTGCTTTCAGGATACAGTCGTCGAAGCTCCTTTATGACGCCCTTGCCGGTAACGTGGTTCGGCAGGCAGCCAAACGGCTGCGTGCAAACTATGTTTGGACAACCGGACGCTATAAGCTCCTGCATCTCTGCCGTAAGCAGCCAGCCCTCGCCCATTGAGTTACACAGGCTGAGCACTGGGCGCGCGTAGTTCGCAAGCTCATATATGGTAGCCGGAGGCTCGAAACGTTTAGATTTCCTAAGCGCTTTACGAAGGGGTTTACGTATCAGGTCAAGCGCCCAGATGCCCACCTTCGCGCCGAATTTAGACGTCCACGGTTTGCTTAACTCGTCATGCTGCCAAATGCCGCCGCTTATGCCAAATAAGAAGAATTCCGTAAGGCCGGGCACGACGACTTCGCAGCCCTCTGACTCTATGGTCTCTACTATCTGGTTGTTTGCGGTTGGATGGAACTTCACGAGTATCTCGCCCACTACGCCAACGCGCGGTTTACTACGGTCGTTTATAAGCGGAAGCTCGTCAAACGCTTTTATTATCTCACGCGTGGTGCGCTTATATATGCGGTAGCTCGCCTTGGTGTCCATCTGCTTTTTGCAAACGTCCATGTACCAGTCGAACAGCTTTTGCGCGCTACCCGGTTCTGCCTCATACGGGCGCGTGCGGTACAGACATTGCATAAGCAAGTCGCCATAGTATATTGCGTATATGGCACGGCGCAGCATGTCAAACGATATCTTGAAACCGGGGTTATCCTCCTGTAGCTCCGTCGCGTTCGCGTTCTTCTGTTTGGCCGGACGATGGAACGACAAGCTTATGACCGGTACTTGTTCGGCGCCAGCCTCTTTAAGCGCTTTGCGGATAAGCGATATATAGTTCGTCGCACGGCAGCCGCCACCTGTTTGCGTTATTATGACCGCCGTGTGGTCAAGGTCGTATCGGCCTGACGTTATGGCCTCCATGACCTGGCCGGTCACAAGTATAGACGGATAGCAGATGTCGTTGTTGGCGTACTTCAGCCCGGCGTCCACGGCTCCCTGGTCTACCGACGGCAGAAGCTCAAGGTTGTAGCCGGCGTGCTGGAATATGCGAACCAGGAGTTCAAAGTGTATCGGCGCCATCTGCGGCGCTATTATCGTATACTTCTTGTCCTTCATGTCTTGCGTGTACTGCGACTTTGGGAACGCCGTGGATTCCGCGTGGCGGGTGTGGCGTGATAAAGGCGCGGATGGTGTTGTCTGGGAGCTTCGCGTAGCGAAAGCGGTCGCATCTTCCCGCAATGGCATCTGCTCTGCAGCTAGATTCCCAGCGTTTCGTTCGGCGCTACGCGCCTCACCGCCTTCACTGCGTTCAGGCGCGCGGGAATGACGTTCTGTACTTGTTGCGCGAAGCTCCTCGACAGAGTCATTCACAGACGCACCGTTGCCGGCGTTTCGTTGCTGGTCGTGCAAAGCCGCGAGCAGCGAGCGTATACGTATGCGCGCCGCGCCAAGGTTGGATACCTCGTCTATCTTAAGCACGGTGTATATCTTGCCGGATCCCTCCAGGATCTCCTGTGTCTGGTCTGTCGTAAGCGCGTCCAGGCCGCAACCAAAGCTGTTAAGCTGTATGAGGTCAAGGTCATCGCGGGTAGTCACGTATTTCGCGGCCGCGTAAAGACGCGAGTGGAACATCCACTGGTCGACTATACGCAACGGACGTTCCGGCTTCATTAGATGCGACACGCTGCTTTCCGTAAGCACCGCAAGCCCAAATGAGTTAAGCAGCTCCGGAATAGCGTGGTTTATCTCAGGATCAAGGTGATAAGGCCTCCCGGCAAGCACTATGCCATGCGTACCGGTCTCGTCCATCCACTTAAGGGTCTCCTCGCCTTTAAGATGCACGGCCGCTTTGAAATGCGTGTCCTCAAGCCAGGCGGCATCCACGGCTGACTTCACCTCGTCAAGCGTTGGCGCGAATCCTTTGGCGTTTATATGGCTGCTCCAGTACCTTGACAGTTCCTCGTGCATGCGAACGGCCAGCCGCTCCCGGTCGTCATACGGAACGAATGGGTTTAAGAACGCGGTGTTCAAGCTCGCAAGCTCGTCTACGTTAAGTTTAATGACCTCTGGGTAGCTTACGACTACCGGGCAGTTATAGTGGTTCTGCGCCCCGGCGTCCTCTTGCCGCTCCAGGCGTATGCACGGCATCCAAATGAAGTCTATCACCGGCTCTTCCACGAAACCATGCTCGCCAACCGGTATCTGCCTGGTCTTGCCAAGCAGGTTCATTATGTGCCCATGGGCAAGTTTAGCCGGGTAGCACACGCTTTCGGACGGCATGGACTCTATACCAGCGTCGTATGTAGACTTAGTGGTCTCGTCTGACAGTATGGTCGCGAAGCCCAGCGTCTTGAAGAACGTGAACCAGAATGGGTAGTTCTCGTACATGTTAAGCACGCGCGGCAGGCCAACGGTCGGGCGCGTGGCTTCCTCGGGTTCAAGCGGTATATAGGGGTTATCCTCAGAGCCTTTGAACAGGCGGTCGTACTTCCATTTGAACAGGTTCGGCAGCTTCGAGTTGTCGGTCTTTATACCTGCGCCCTTCTCGCAACGGTTACCGGTTACGAAACGGCGCGTACGCCCCGTAACGGGATCTTTGCCAAACGTGCTTATAGTCAGCAGACAATTGTTTGAGCAGCTTCTGCAATGCGCGGTGCGATGCGTAGGCTCAAGCGTCTGCAACTCGTTTTGATTAAGCATAGTGTAGTGCTTTCATTCTCATCGTGCGTTCTTTTGGCGGCACCGGGCGTAGTGCGTCAGCGCCGTTTTCGTTGTCTGTTGAGAAACCCGTGCCAGACATACCAGCATCAGACGCGCTCGCGTATACCACGGCGTTTTCCTCTGTGGCTTGCGCGGTGCCGATCTGCATGGCATCCGTTTGCGTGTTCTCGTTCTTCTCCGCTGAAGCGTTATACCGGTCGCGCGCCAATAGCGCTGCGCCGTATGCGCCCATGAGCCCGGCGATGTCAGGCCTTATGGCCTCGTGTCCACTTAGCGTCTCGAAAGCGCGAAGCACGGCGTCGTTTAAGAACGTGCCGCCCTGCACTATCACGTTGTCACCGACCTCACTGGGATCACGCAGTTTTATGACCTTGAAAAGTGCGTTTTTTATAACGCTGTATGAGAGCCCGGCCGATATGTCTCCGACGGTAGCGCCCTCTTTCTGCGCCTGTTTTACGCGCGAGTTCATGAACACCGTACAGCGGGAGCCTAGATCTACCGGGTTCTCAGACCTTACCGCAGCGGCGGCGAACTCTTGGACCGGCATGTCCATGGACTCGGCGAACGCCTCTATGAACGAGCCGCAGCCAGAGCTGCAAGCCTCGTTTAACATGATGTGCTCTATAACTCCGTTACGTACCCGCAGGCATTTCATGTCCTGGCCGCCTATGTCCAATATGAACTCGACGTCAGGTAGGAGTTCCTGTGCCCCGCGCAAATGCGCCACGGTTTCCACCTCGCCGGAGTCGCATTGCAGCGCTTCCAGCAAAAGGCCCTCGCCGTATCCTGTAACAGTCGTGTGGCGTATGTTTATGCCCTGTGGCATCTCATCGTAAAGCTGCAGTATGGCGCGTTTCGCCGCGGCGAACACGTCGCCTTTGTTATTGGCGTAATAGCTCCATAGTATCTTGCCCTCGTCGCTTATCAACGTAGATTTAAACGTGGTTGAACCGGCGTCTATGCCAAGGAACGCGTCGCCCCTATACGTTTTCATGTCTCCGCGCTTCACGGTGGCCTTAGCGTGCCGTTTCTGGAACGCCTCATAGTCGGCTTTATCTTTGAACAGCGGGTCTAGGCGCGTGACCTCGCTGCCCTGTATGTCGCCTATGCCGTCAAGGCGCTTAAGGATCTCGGGTATTGTGAAGTGCGTATCGTCTTGCGTGGCGCTATCTTTCGCGGCGCTATCTGTCGCAGCGCTATCTTTCGCGGCGTCATCTTGCGATGTCCCGTCACCATGTGCAGCGCCGTTTTTTGCAGAGCCGTTCGCGTTGCGCTTGGCCTCCTTCGCGCCGGCAAGCGCGGCACCCA
>JAISJA010000005.1 GCA_031261765.1 Coriobacteriales bacterium
ATGAGCATCGGCAACTTGTACTCTATGCCCATCTCGTAGTCTTCCTGTCCGTGTCCCGGGGCGGTATGCACACAACCGGTACCGCTATCAAGCGTTACGTGGGCCCCGGTGATTATCACACCTTGCATATCGTTGTGAACCGGATGCTCATATTTCGTGCCAACCAGGTCGCTGCCCTTTACGGTAACGACGTTTCCGTTGGCATCTTTCAGCAATTCAACCGCAGCGGTTACGGCATCGGTATCGCTAGCGTCGTCTACAATCCCAATGGCTTGTGCAACCTCGCCTACAAGTGCTTGTGCTAGTATCATAGCTTTATCTTTATATAGCATACACACATAATCCGCATCCGGCTTTAACGTAACGGCGACGTTTGCCGGCATAGTCCACGGCGTCGTCGTCCATATCAGTACACACAAATCCATCTTTGGCGCTGCTGCAGAGAGGGCTGACGCAAATGTTGAGGCTCCGCAACCAGGCTTCGTAAAGACGGATACGTTGCCGCTTTGCGGCGCAGCAACTTCATTGTTAACATTCGCCGCTTCTCCGGCTCCATCCACCAACTTGAACGCCACATATATAGACGGGCTCACTTCATCGGAGTATTCAAGCTCGGCCTCTGCAAGCGCCGTATGGTCATGCCAGCACCAATGTATGGGCTTGCGACCACGGTATATGGCGCCGCTCTCATACAGGTCCTTGAACACGCGCACTATGCCGGCCTCGTAACTTGGCACGAACGTAAGGTACGGGTCGTCCCACTCACCTGTTATGCCAAGGCGCTTGAAGCCCTCGCGTTGCAGGTCAACGTGCTTCTCGGCCCATTCGCGACAAAGGCGCCTGCGCGTGGGCTGGTCGGTCTTGGGCCACTTCACAGGCCCTAGGTTCTCCTCAACGATATGTTCTATAGGCTGGCCATGGCAGTCCCAGCCGGGGACGTACGGCGTATAGAAGCCGCGCATGGTCTTATACTTGTTTATGATGTCCTTTAATATCTTGTTGAACGCGTGCCCCATGTGTATGGGGCCGTTAGCGTATGGAGGGCCGTCGTGCAGCACATATGGCGCGTTGTCCTTGTTGGCGTCCAGCATCTTGTGGTACAGGTCCATCTGCTGCCATTTCTCAAGGCGCTTGGGCTCGTTTTTCGCAAGGCCGGCCCGCATGGGGAAATCGGTCTTGGGCAGGTTCATTGTGTCTTTGTAATCGTTTGGCACCGGTGCAGCACCCTTCCTTATGTTGAAATACCTAAAATAGCATTAAGAGGCCGATAAAATCGACCTCCTAAAATTATGCCACATTGCGGCGTGCCGGGCTTGAACCAACAGTGCCAGTCTTGACCAACGCAAGGCGATCCGTGGATTCCGGGTCAAGCCCGGAATGACGTAGTGGGGTGTCGGAATGACGTTCGTGTCGCGGGATGACACCGCTGTACTTATCTGACTATATATTCGTTGCGGTCGTTAAGGTCAACGGTGACCTTCTCGCCCTCTTTCACGTTGCCTGACACTATGGCGTTTGCCAACAGGTTGACTATATTATGCTGTATGAGGCGCTTGAGCGGACGGGCACCGTACACCGGGTCGAACCCTTCAATGGAAAGCTGTTCGGCGGCGGCAGGGGTTATCTCTATGTCTATGTGGCGCTCTTCAAGGCGCTTGCGCACCTCTTGCAGCTGCAACGCGACTATGGAGTCTATGTTCTCCATATCAAGCGAATGGAATATTATGATGTCGTCTATGCGGTTTAGGAACTCAGGTCTGAACGTCGCACGCAGCGCTTCGTCTATGGCGCGTTCAAGCTTGCGTTGGTCGTCTATCTCGCCATGTGGGCTTTCTTGCTTTGACGCGTCTTTCGGCTTTATGCCCGCGCCATCCACGCGCTCGCTTATCTTATCCATCATGTCGTCCACCATGGTGTCAAAGCCGCCGTTCGCGCTGGCGCTCGCGGCCATATCGCCCTTGTCGCTGGCAAGGGCCGGGTTGAACGGCGTTGCCTTGCCGGCCGCGCCCGCGCCTTTCTCGTTGAACTCGCGAATGAACTGGCTACCCACGTTAGAGGTCATTATGATAACGGCGTTCTTGAAGCTGACCGAGCGTCCCTGGCCGTCTGTAAGGCGCCCGTCGTCGAACACCTGTAGCAGCACGTTGAACACGTCGGGATGTGCCTTCTCTATCTCGTCTAACAGCACGACGCTGTACGGACGGCGACGGACTGCCTCTGTAAGCTGGCCGCCTTCGTCGTAGCCAACGTATCCCGGAGGCGCGCCTATAAGGCGCTGCACGCTGAACTTCTCCATATATTCGCTCATGTCTATGCGGACCATGGCCTTCTCGTCATCGAACATATATTCGGCCAGCGTCTTCGCGAGCTCTGTCTTGCCCACGCCGGTGGGCCCTAAGAACATGAACGTGCCTATGGGTTTGTTGGGATCAGAGAGCCCCGCGCGCGAGCGGCGTATCGCGCCGGCTACCGCGCTAACGGCCTCGTCCTGGCCTACCACGCGCTTGTGCAGCTCGTCTTCCAAGTGCACCAGTTTCTCAAGCTCGCCCTGCATCATCTTCGTGACCGGTATTCCGGTCCACGTGCTTACTACGGCGGCTATCTCTTCTTCGGTTACTTCCTCTTTAAGTATGCTCTCGTCGTCTTCACGCGCCTCAAGCTGTTCGGTGGCCTCTTGCAATTCATGTTCCAATTTTGGGATACGACCGTAACGCAACTCGCTGGCGTTTTGCAGATCGCCGTCGCGCGTGGCACGTTCGTAGTCGTTTTGCGCCTCATCAAGGTCGCTCTTAAGCTGCTGTACGCGCGTGATGGCGTCTTTCTCGTTGGACCACGACGCTTTCATACCGTCCAGCTGCTCTTGTACCTGGGCCATATCCTTGCGCAGGTTATCCAGACGTTGTTTAGAGGCGTCGTCGCTCTCTTTCATGAGCGCCTGCTCCTCTATCTGCATCTGTATGTATTGGCGGTTCACGACGTCTATCTCTTCCGGCATGGAATCTATCTCTATGCGCAGGCGACTGGCCGCTTCGTCCATAAGGTCTATGGCCTTGTCTGGCAGGAAACGATCGGCTATATAACGGTCTGATAGCTGGGCCGCCGCCACAAGGGCCCCGTCAGTTATGCGTACGCCATGGTGTATCTCGTATTTCTCCTTGAGGCCGCGCAATATGGAGATCGTGTCCTCCACGCTTGGCTCGCCAACGTAGACGGGTTGGAAGCGGCGCTCCAGGGCGGCGTCCTTCTCAATATATTTGTGATATTCGTCAAGCGTCGTCGCGCCTATTGCGTGCAGCTCGCCACGTGCGAGCGCGGGCTTAAGCATGTTGCCGGCGTCCAGCGTGGAGTCGCCGCCTGCGCCCGCGCCGACTATGGTATGCAGCTCGTCTATGAAAAGGACTATCTGGCCTTCGGCCTTCTGTACTTCCTTTAGCACGGCTTTGAAGCGGTCCTCGAACTCTCCGCGGTACTTAGCGCCTGCTAGCATACTAGCTATATCTAATGCTATTATGTCACGGTCCTTAAGCGACGATGGCACGTCTCCGGCGACTATGCGCTGCGCCAGTCCCTCGACTATAGCCGTCTTGCCGGTACCGGGCTCGCCTATTAGCACGGGGTTATTCTTCGTGCGACGGCTTAACACCTGTATGGTACGACGTATCTCCTCGCTGCGGCCTATCACGGGGTCAAGCTCGCCTGCCTCCGCGGCTTTCGTGAGGTTGTGCCCGTATTGTTCAAGGACCTCGAACTGCGCCTTCGAGTCCTGCTCGGTCACCCTTGAGTCACCGCGCAGGTCGTTGTACGCCTGCTCTACGCGCTCGGCGCTAACGCCCGCGACGGTAAGCGCCTTGCCGGCGTCGCCCTTATCGTCAGCTAAGGCTATAAGCAGATGCTCCGTCGTTACGAAGTTGTCGTCAAGCTTCTTCGCGGCTTTCTCGGCTGCGTTCATGACCTTCATAAGGTCAGATGACGGCGGTGTCATGGGGGCGCCTCCGCTTACCTTTGGCGCGCTTTCTATGGCGTGCGTTATCTCTGCGTCTATGGCAGACGGCGTTGCGCCTATGCGCTCTAATATACTTTTTATGTTGCCTTCTCCGGCGTCCAAAAGCGCTTTAAGCAAGTGCGTCGGCTCTACCATCGAGCTATCGTTATCGCTTGCTATGCCCATAGCGTTTTGGAACGCCTCCTGGGTGCTTACTGCCCATTTATCTGGTCTCATTACCACTCCTAAAGCGTTCTATAGCCGTCCCGCCCGTACGGGCCAAAGCGGTTATCTGCGCCCGCATCTCATATTCGTGTATGCGGTTCTGCTGCACCTTCACGGTATGCTGCAGGCGCTCTATCTGTATGTCTTTCTTGTCCAGGCGCTGCTTCATGTCTATGATGCGCATTACCCCGGCAAGGTTTATGCCCTCGTCGGTAAGTTGGTTGATAAGCTCCAGGCGCTCTATGTCCGACTGTGAATACAGACGGGTGTTGCCTTTTGAGCGTTGCGGGCGCACAAGGCCTTTCGTCTCGTAAACTCGCAGCGTTTGCGGATGCATGCCCGCAAGGTCGGCCGCGACGCTTATCATGTAGAGCGGTTTGTCTTTATCTTCGTCCATAATACGCTCCCGCCATTGCAGCCTGGTCGCATCGCGCAAGATCCCGTGTCAAGCACGGGATGACGCGGGTCGCAGGTTTGTCTTTATCTTCGTCCATAATAGCCTCTTAGTATGCTAGTAAGCTAGCTTACAGCCTTAACTATCCCGGGTCGTATGTCAGATGCAGTAGAGTCGCTCGCGTCCGCGAACGCCTCTAGCGCGGCTTTCTGCTTGGCGTTAAGCTTGCCTGGCATCGTTATGTGTATCTGCACCCTGAAGTCTCCGTTGCCGCTGCCTTTAACGCGCGGCGCGCCCTTTCCCT
>JAISJA010000096.1 GCA_031261765.1 Coriobacteriales bacterium
ATGTAGCGCGCGCAAGCCGTCCTCTAGCGTCGTATTCATATCGCGTCTTGTTACCGCACTTATCGATATACGCGCTCATACGACCGGATTCATCGTATTCGTAGGCGTCTGCGTTGCCAGCTGCGTCAGTTACAGACGCTATGTTGCCTTGCGCGTCATATGCATACTCAAGGTATGGCTTTCCGCCCCTAAGCGCACGCGCCATACGCCCGCGACAGTCGTATGAGAAAGACGCGACATCGCCCAAAGGATCCGTGGCGTTCGTTATACGACCGGCCGCGTCATAAGAATATGAACGTGCGGAGCCCGTGGCGTCTGTGATCTTACTTATACGTCCCAAGCTGTCATGTTCAACGTACGTCGCACCGCCGCGCGCGTCGCTTATAACGCTCAGACGGCCCTCATCGTCATATGACATGTCAGCCCTCGCAGCGCAGGCCTTATCCCCGGCCTCTATGGATACCGGGCGCCCCGCGTCATCGTATGTTATGCGTGTCTGCGTGCCGTCCGCTCCCGTGACGCGCACCGGCCTGCCGTCTTCGTATTCGCATCGCGCTATACATATACCGTCTTTGCTATACGACGTAAGGTTACCCGCCTCGTCATATGCAAAGCCCTTGCGTGTGCCAAAAGCGTCAATGGACGACAACATCCTGCCCGCGTCGTCATAGGCGAATACAGAGGCGCCTCCACGTTTGTCTATATGGCGAGTACACAGGTAGCGGTCGTTGTATTCAAACGCCTCGCGCGCTACGTCGCCTGTAGCGCTACGCTCCTCTATGGACGTCGTGCGCCCGGCCGCGTCGTGTACGTACTTCACGGTGCTTTTGTCGGCTTTGGATATGAGCGCCTCTTTAGCGTCGCCGTCATACGCACATTTCGCGCGTATGCCACCTGCCGCCTTCTGCGCTACGACGCGGCCCATATCGTCATACGTGTTTTCTAACAGTTCGTTTCCGTAAGCGTCTTGTATGGACGCCAAAAAACCGTTAGCGTCATACGAATATGCGGTGGCGTTGCCACATACGTCGCATACCCGCATGAGCCTGCCGCCGGTGTTCTCAAAAGACACGTGTCTGCCATGGGAATCGTTAACGCCGCATAGCATACTGGATTTATCATATTCAAACGATAAATATACGGCGCCGTCTTTAAGCACGCGTATTGGGTGTCTGTGCTCGTATGCTATATGCACTTGCACGCCGTCGGTATACAATATGTCCGTAAGTGCGCCTTCCACGTTAAACGACAACGTGGCACCGTCGCACCTGTTATATATATAACGCCTGCCGGCGCCTTCGCCTGGCGTGACATCCACGGTCTCGCGCGGGCCCGATATGTTCTCGTAGGGCCCCTTTTTTGTGGGCAAGAACAGATGCTCGTCTCCCGCCGGATGTACAAGCGATATATGCGTCCTGGTGTGTATGACCTTATAGGATAAGACATCGCTCCAGCCGCGTCCTATATGTGACGTGCGATACGACATTGAGTTATAGAACAACGCATACGGCATGCGCGAAGTGCCATACGCGCCAAGCAGATCCTTGCTATACGAGAAGTTGCCTGACACGGTGCTAACGGGATCTAACGCGGAGGCCGCGGCCTGCATGAAAGGGCCAATGTCCGGATTATCATACATAGCGTTTATACAGCTTTGTATGCTGGAATCGGCGTTGGCGTTAGCTGTGGCCAGGTCCGTTTGCCATGACGTGTCATTGGCGTCCACTGTGGGCAGCCACCCCGTTCCGTCCCATATAAGGCCCGAGGTATAGCGCGCTCCGCGTTCAAGCGCGCTTGCGGCGTCGTTTATATCGTCATAGAGCGCCGATGTGTCAGAGTCATATTCATATAGCTGCCGCAGTTTATCGTTAAGCGAACTTATTACGCTCCTTGTTTGGTCTATATGCGCCGCCAGCAAATCCATGAAGTCTGCCGCTATGGTGCCAAGCGTGTCACCCAGCGTAGACCTGTATGAGTCGAACTGCTGTTCCCATTGGTATATATGGTCTTGCAACTGGTTTATCTGTTGCTGTATGTCGTCTGTGGAGGCTGGCTCAGGAAAAGACGACAGAGACGAGGCATAAGCCACGTGCACCATACAGACCCTTGCCATGTTAGAGCAAAAAGCGCTATAGCCCTGGGCAAGCGGCAGATCGCATGATGAGAAACGCGTACGCATGGCATCGTATCCCGCGCCTTGAAGGGACGTGTCACTTATGACGCTTTGTATGGCGTTGCAAACGGTATTCGCCTGGTCTGCGGTAGCATGCAAAGAGTTAGTGTTCCCGGAAAGCTGCGAGACAAGAGCGTTATGGTACACGAACATACGATACCCCTTCCTCCACACCTTTTAATAGTGAGACCCGATACTGACTTGGAAACGTCTTTTGAAACGTCTTTGGGAACGTCTTTGGAACCCAAACCTTATTATAATACAAAAATTCTAGATTTGCTTGGTGCACAGGAACATGCGCCCTGGCGCGGTGCACTGCTGATGCGCCAGCCCAATCGTGCTATGCGTATTTTGATACGTTAGTTACATATGACGAAACGCTGCGCTAAAATACCTTCTCGTCTTGCTCTATAGGCATAAGCAGGTAGCGTTCGGGCGTGGCCCATATCTTGTCCAGCGCGGCTCTAAGAGCCGCCCAGTCTATCTGCTCGTCAAACAATAGTTCAAGGTAGTGGCGCGTCCACGGCATCTTGCACGCGGCGTCGGCTTCGCCCGCGGTCATGTCCGAAGCCCCATCTGTGGCCCCGCCAGTAGCTCTGTCCGCGTCTCCATTCGCGGCCCCGCCCGCGCCTATAACAGACGCGAACACGTTCGCGCACGCGGCGCATGAGGTGACCATGCAGTCGGCTCCGGCAGCGGCACACTCGTTAAGCCTGCGGTCGCACCTGTACATGGGTATTTCCATTCCGTATGCGGACGCCAGGCCACCGGACCCGCAGCATATAGTGTCGTGTTTGGCGTGTTCCATCTCTACGGTGTCCATGTCGCTGAATATACGGCGCAACGGCGAGGCGAAACGGCCGTACACGCGGTCCGGGCACGAGTCGTGCATGGTATATGTTAGCGTGCTAGCATGCGATATTCCAGCGGCCATGTCTGACGTCACGCCGCCATAGCCGCCACCGGCGTTGCCCACCGCGTCAATCACCGCGCCGCTTGCCGTGTCAACGGGGTCGAACCTCATACCGTTTATGTCAAGCGCCTGCGGCAGTGTCTGCAGTTCTATACCCTGTACGCCCTCGCGTTTGAACGTCGCGTTAAGCGACTTGTAGCAATTGGGGCATGCCACTATAATGCGTTGGACGCAGCACTTGCGCAGCATGTCAACAAACGAATGTGTGTACTTAACGTACTCGTTAATCTGGCCTGAGTTGCCAAGCAGATTACCACAGCAATATAGCATGATAGCATCGGCCAGGCCGTTGTCGTGTAAATATCCGTATACTTTCTTGGCAAGCGCCGGGGCAAACGACGCAAGCGAGCACCCCGGCATGAAAAGCTGGCTGGCGCTGTCAACGCGGCTGTTGCCTTCAAGGTCTTTACGCGCGTCGTTAAGGGTCTCGTAACCGTCAGACGCGCTCCATACCGAGTCCGCGCCAAGCGCGTCTCCGGAAAGGCCAGCTTTGCCTATGTCGCCCGGTGAGTCAAACGCCGGGTCGGCCACCAACACGTCGTCAAAACGCGCGTCCATGACTTTGCGCAAATCGTAGAATAAGTTGTGCCTGTAGGCTATGTTCCAAGCGCGATAATCGCTCACCAGCTGTGGGTCAAGGTCAAGCAGGCGCGCGCGCGCATACATCACGATCTCAGAAGTATCCAGGCCGGCAGGGCAGTCAACGGTGCACGCGTTGCACCTTGAGCACGCCCTTATCTGCTGCAGAACGTCTTTCGGCACGTCGCCTATGGCTTGCGCGTCGCGCATAACCTCAGCCAAAGCGCCCATGGTGTGTGGTGGCATATGCTCCTGCGCCTGTATGTCGGTGCACAGTCCGCATCGTATACAGGAGTCCGCGATATTGTTAAAGTAGTCCATGGCGCCTCCAGCTCCTAGCTATTTCATTGGCGATAGTCATCATGCTACTATTATCGCTTTTCCGTACAGCAATATGTTCCCAAAACGTTACGCATATAAGAAATACATATACCGAGAAGACCGTGAACCATCCCCAAACGTCATTGTGGACTGGACCGGAATCCACACAGTCACGCTTGGCAGTCGGCGCTTCGCGTCGCTGCATGGATTGCGGCTTTCGCCGCAATGACGTAAGAGGTCCTATAACGTCATTCCGGGCCGTGTTCGTAGGCGCTCGTGCAACGAGCGACGTTAAACGAACGCATCTCTTATAACGTCATTCCGGGCCGTGTCCGTAGACGGCTGCGAAGCAGACGTCGTTAAGCGGACACACCTATTAGAACGTCATTCCGGGCCGTGTCCGTAGACGGCTGCGAAGCAGACGTCGTTAAGCGGACACGTGACCCGGAATCAAACCGCGCTTATAAGACGCGCGGAACCGATGTTACGTTATGCGCTAATCGTTATTGTTACGCTTGCCTTCCATAGCGTTGCGCTTACGGCGTGAAGCCATAAGCAGCGCAGAGCCTATGACCATTGCGAGCAGCGCCGCGATAACCACATACAGCGACGTCATGTCGCCAGTCTGCGGAAGCGCGGCAGCAGGCGTTGCAGCGGCCGGAGCCGCAGGCTTGGCTGCCGCGACGGGTATCGACAGAGTCGCAGAAGACGAGTCTATCGTCTCAGTCGTACCGCTTACGTCATATGAAAGCGAGACCGTATACGTGGTGTCGCCAGATACGCTTGGGATGGCGTGCAAGCTGAACGTGCCGTCGCTTAAGGCTTCAAGGTCTGCTACAGGCACGCTTGCCGTGGCCTGGCCCGTCGAGTCGAACTGTGAGAGGCTTACCGGGTCAGTGCCGGTACCGAAGTCAAGGTATGCGCCGCTAAGGCCACGCGCTATGGTCGGGTTGGCGACGGTGACCGTAAGTAAGGCGTCACCGCTTTGGTCACCCCAGCCACTTGCGACTGCATAACCCGACACTTGCGCGGACGCTGTTGTTGGGTTCGCAGTGAAGCCAAGCCCCATGGTGCCGTCCGTGCCAAGCGTTAGAGAAGCATCTTTCGCGCTTAAGGTCGGCAGGCTCGCTACGTATATGTTGCCGGAACCAGAGACTATAAGGCTTGAGGTGCTAGCGCTAGTTAAGCTGCTAGTTAAGTTCGCTATCGCGTCAGCATCGGCGGGTACGGTTGCGGTGGTAGACCCAAGGTCATACGCTTTAACGGTATAGCCGATATTCTCGCCATCGGTCGCGTCGGTGGTATTAAGCGTTATCTTCGCGAAGTCCCCGGTGCCAAAACTCGCGAACGACCGTATGCCATGTGGCGATGCGTCGCCGTCTGCCATTACAAGGGCGTGGACGGTACCATTGGAGTCAGCCGCGAAACTAAGGTTGTAGACCGTGCTCTCATATGTCTCTGTTGCGCCGTAGCCTGTACCAAACTGTATGGTGCCCGTAAGGTTGCCCGCGAAATCGGCAGCCGTATTGTCAAGCGTCACGTCTACAAGAGTGCTGTCGGTTTGGGTGTCTACGTTATTGAAAACGACATAGTCAGGGTCGCACGCCGGACCGGCCGTAGTGCTGTCGCTTCCTGGATACAATGAGAAGTTCGGAGCCGTGACTGAAGCCGTGGGAGCCGGAACCGTGAAGCCAAGCCCAACGTTATATAGAAAATCGCTTGTGGCGCCAGCCGCTATATCTGTCGAAGCCCAACCAAACTGGACCGCGGAATCTACGCCAGTCAATAATTGATCTCCGGATGCATGCGTGACGCCCCACAGGCTCCCATTTGTTAATGCGTCTTGAACGCCGCTAAAAGAGCAGCCTTCACAGCTTGGGGAAGCAGAACTCGGCCATGCCCAAGCGGCGTAGTTGTCAGGTGTGCTACCGTAACTGCTGTCATCGGAGGTCGTAACCGGGAAATAAACGGATACAGGCTGGCTGGAGTTCGAACCTGATATGTACATGCCTTCGTTCGTCCCGAGCGAGTAAACAGGCACTGCGTCTCCCTCATCGCAGGTTAAGTCCGTGTCGATACCTGCAACTAAATGAACGCCACTAAGGGTTTGGGTTCCATTATTGACTATCTCATACTGATGTATGACCGTGCCATCTGAGTTAGGAATCATTGTCACACGGACTTCTATTGGCACGCTCGCTTCTCCTACGGTAATATCGGTGGTGGCTATAGCCCGTACTTCAGTATAGTTTGGAACGCTGGTATTAACCTCTACGCTTGTAACGCTTAGATGACTTACATCAGACAATTCAGCACCACTATTGTCAACGAGGTATACTCCAGATGTGCTGAAATCATTATCAGCAAATCCATAGTATATGGTATGATTTCCGCCCGCGTCGCTATACGTGAAATAATAGCTTGAATCTATTAGTTCGGAACCTTCAGCCAGATGACCGGTCATAGACTGCCCATTCACGCTAATCGGAAACGTAGCTATGTCGCCAGTTGTTGTCGTGGACGCCGTCCAGCCCGGTTCAGGGTCGCTCATCGTCTGTATCGGCGTCGGAGCGCTAAGCGCCTGTACGCCGCTGGTCGCCGCCGTGCCGGTCACCGCCGTGCTGCCGACCGTGCCCTGCGAAGCCTGTTGTTCGCTTGCGGCCTGCGCGGCTTTCGCCTGCACTGCCGCGCTGTCGCCAGACGTGGCCTGCGAACTTCCCTCGCCAGCGCTGGAGCTGCTTGAAGCGCTCGTCTGGCTTGTGCCCTGTTCAGCGCTACTCGCGCTGCTTGACGAGCTGCTTGTCGCCGCCGTGCCAGTCGCACCTTGCGCGGAGTCACCCTCAGCCCAAGCGCGCGATTGCGAACCCATGAAGAACTGCGGTATGAGCGCACAGGCTATAAGGAACGCCATGACGATGCTTAGCACCGCCTTCAACTTACGGTTAGAACCTGCCACCTTCTCGGCGTTAGGCTGTTTGGCGTCTTTCGCCAAATCATAGTTATAATACTTTGAATCCATAAACTTCCCTCCACTCTTTTGCTTCTACTACTACTACGTTCAAGACAACACCTAGAAAAGATATGCCAAGGCAGTATCAAACCGGCTTTAGAGCTTAAAGAAGATTCCGGCGCCACCCACACCAAAGTAAGATTCAAACACCCACAGATACGACTATTACCCTGCTAACTTTTAACTAACCTTTATATTACTACAAATTTAGAAGTTTTGGTGAAAATTTGTGCGGAAAAGCACTGAAAAAAATCTTATTGCCTGTTTTTATGACTTTTTTGGTAACTTTTTAGCAACGTTAGCGCTTATTTTATCTTCACAATTGGAGCATAACCGGCAAGCAGGTCCTTCTCGCCTGAGCGTTCAAACCGTATATGCAGCTTGTCGCCATTCACGCTAATTACCCTACCGCGGCCGAATGTCTTGTGGTCCACCAGGTCGCCCGTGGCAAACTTCTCTACAGCCTCGCGTTTATGCGCGCCACCGGCGCCACCGCCTGTGCCAAAACCGCTACTGCCCGCGCCAGAGCCAAACAACCTGCCGGTCTCCTTGTCACTGCCCGAGCCGAACATCCCGTGGCGGTCACCGCGCTTCTCCCAACCTGTACCGCCAAAGCCGGCAGAACCTACACCTGACAAGGTCATGCACTCAGTTGGTATCTCGTGGATGAACCGCGACGGCGGGTTAACGTGTGTGGCTCCGTAAAGCGAACGCACCTGTGTATGCGTAAGATACAACAGTTCGCGCGCGCGCGTTATGGCCACGTAGGCAAGGCGGCGTTCCTCTTCTATGCCGTTCTCTTCTTCAAAAGCGGCTACGTGTGGGAACACGGTCTCCTCAAGGCCCGAGATGAACACGACCGGGAACTCAAGGCCCTTGGCCGAGTGCACGGTCATGAGCGTTATGGCCGCGTCGTCATCGGCCAGGCTGTCAAGGTCGGTGCGCAGAGCG
>JAISJA010000006.1 GCA_031261765.1 Coriobacteriales bacterium
TGTTCGCAGGCGATTGCCTTAAAGGCGTGTTAGCCTCGCTTTTCATGGTAATAGCGCTTGGTATCATTGGGCAGCACACCGGGTTCATGCATGACATACCGGCCATATTGGCCGTGTTGGCAGCCACGCTTGGGCATATGTTCTCGCCTTTCATGGGCTTTAAGGGTGGCAAGGGTATTGCCACGGCGTTTGGCGGCACGCTCTCCGTCATTCCGTGGGCTGGTCTCATGGCACTTGCCGCGTTCATAATATTATTATTGGCCACGCGCATAGTGTCCGTTGGCTCGCTTGCGGCCGCGATAACCGTTCCCGTTTGGACCGCGTTGTTCTATACGTCGTCCGTAACGTATATCATCGTCATGTCATTAGTGGGTATCGCTATCATAATAGCCCACCGCAAGAATATAATGCGTATCGTTCGTGGCCAGGAACCAAAGATCTCGTTTGGCGATAAGGGCTCGGGCGGCGGCCCAGGCGGCCAGGGCACGAACGTACAGGATACAACCGACCCATATGGCCAGGGCTCAAATGGCCAGAACGGCGGTGCAAAATGAACGTCGCGGTGATAGGCGCAGGCTCATGGGGTAGCGCGGTCGCGTGGCTGCTTGGCAACAAGGGCTGTGACGTGCGCCTGTGGGCGCGCGACGACGAGCTTGTGGCGTCTTTTAACGCCAACCATAGAAACCCGCGATATATAACGGATGCCAACATGCCGGACTGCGTGGTAGCCACGACCTCTTTGGAAGACGCGTTTGGCTTTTGCGACGGCAAAACCAGCTCTCAGCGCGCCGACGCGGTCGTTTTAGCTACGCCATCGCACGCGGTCCGCGACATGGCAAAACGCATGACAGAATTTATCGGTGCGGACGCGCCAGGAGCCAGCATGCCGTTGGTTATCTTATCCAAAGGAGCTGAACGCGACACGGGGGAGCTGTTGCTTGACGTGTTGGCAGACGTGCTTGGAAACAGCTCGCGCCTTGCCGTATTATCCGGTCCCAACCACGCAGAGGAAGTCAGCAAGGGCGTGTTGTCTGCTACTGTAATAGCGTCAAATGATGATAGCATAGCAGCAATGTTCCAGCAGACGTTCCAGGCGAAGACGTTTCGCGTGTATACGTCCACGGACACGATAGGCGTGCAGCTTTGCGGCGCCGCGAAGAACATAATAGCCATAGCGGCAGGCGTCGCGGTGGGCCGTGGATATGGTGACAACACCTTGGCAATGCTTATGACGCGCGGTTTGGCAGAGATCGCCAGGTTGGTGACGGCATGCGGCGGACAGGGGCAGACCTGCATGGGCCTTGCCGGAATGGGCGACTTAATAGCAACGTGCACGTCCGCACATTCGCGCAACCGTTCTTACGGGCAGGCGCTTGCGAAGACGGGCGAGACCGTCGCAAGCTATCAGGAACGCACGCATATGGTCGTTGAAGGCGCGTATGCGGCACGGTCCATAACAAAGCTCGCGCGCGAACATGACGTGGAGATGCCAATAGCCGAACAGGTCCTGCGCGCGGTTTGGGACGGCGGCGACGTAGACGCCATGATAGCCGGTTTGCTGGGCCGCCCGGCGAAGCCGGAGTTCTATTAACCGGAAGTATAAGGAAGGTCTGCGAATGCCGTACATAGCCCCATCTATATTAAGCGCCAACCAACTTGATCTGAAACGCGAAGTGCGCCTTCTGGCTGACCTTGACAACCCGCCCCAATGGTTCCACATAGACGTCATGGACGGGCATGTCGTTCCCAACCTGACCATAGGCCCGCCATGCGTGCGCGCGCTTAAAGCCGCTACGAACATACCGCTTGACGTGCACCTTATGATAGATAATCCGGCCGAGCAGATAGGCTGGTATATAGACGCCGGAGCCGACCTCATGTGCGTGCACGTAGAGAGCGAGAGCGCGCGCCTTGATGGGTCGCCGCTTGCGCCCGGGACTTCGTATACGACAGACAGGTTAAGTGCGTCCCAGATAGCCATGTTGCTAATGACCATAGACACCATACATGACGCCGGCCTTAAAGCCGGCCTGGCAGTGAACCCAGACACTCCGGTCGCACTGGTCGAATCGTTTTTGAGCTCGCTTGACCTCGTGCTTGTCATGAGCGTGCACCCAGGTTTTGGCGGCCAGTCGTTCATAGAAAATTCCTTGGATAAGGTCGCTTGGCTTGCGAGGCGACGCAGTGAGCTTGGGCTGGATTTCATCATAGAGATAGACGGCGGCGTTAACGTTCAAACGGCGCCGCGCATAGCGCATGCCGGCGCGGACCTGTTGGTAGCTGGAAGTGCCGTGTACGGCGCTGACGATCCGGTGCGGGCGTTTGGCGAACTAAGCCAGGCTGTCGCCGGTAAGGCGGCCTAGCGTACGCATGCGCGGAGCCAGAGCGATACATTACGATAGCATAATATCATGGCAATAGACAAAGCGATGGCAGAAGAGCGCTCATATCTTGACTACGCGGCAACGGCACCCATGCGCCCGGAGGTGCTGGAAGCCATGCTGCCATATATGCAGGCGGCCAGCGGTTTTGGAAACGCCAACACGCTTTATGCGGAAGGCAAGCAGGCGGCCCACGCGGTAGAGAAAGCGCGCTCGCAGATAGCCCGCGCCATAGGCGCCACGCCACCTGAGATCGTGTTCACGTCAGGTGGAACCGAGAGCGACAACGCTGCCACCTACGGCATAACGCAGGGTATATACGATAAGTTCGGCGCCGCGGGCAACAGTACGGGTAGCGGCGCAGATAGCTACAAGGGCCACGTCATTTGCTCCGCCTTCGAGCATGACGCCGTGCTCGAGCCCGTGCAAACGCTGAAGCGGCTTGGTTACGAGGTCACGCTACTGGCCCCAAACCGCGACGGCTTCGTGGAGCCTGACGCGCTTGAATCCGCTATGCGTGCGGACACCGTGCTTGTATCCATAATGGCGGCTAACAACGAGATAGGAACCGTGCAACCTATAGCAGAGCTCACGCGCGTAGCACATGACCACGGTGCGCTTTTCCATACGGACGCCGTGCAGGCGCTTGGCAAGATAGCGTTTGATGTGCGCGCGCTTGACGTTGACGCGGCGTCTTTCAGCGCGCACAAGATAGGCGGCCCCATGGGCGTAGGCGCGCTTTACTTAAAGCGCGGCGTGCCGTTCGCACAGCAACAGCGCGGCGGCGGCCAGGAGGGAAAACGCCGCAGCGGTACGCTGGACGTTTGCGGCATAGTGGGTTTTGGCGAGGCAGCGAAGCTGGCCTGCGAGTCAGATGCGCTAAGCGAAAAAGCTAGTATGCTAGTACAATTGCGTGACGATGCGGCAAAGCGTCTTACCGCGCTTTCCAAGCGCGTGTCGCTTACGGTGCCCATACCGGCGCGCGACGTGCAAAACCACTTGCCGGGCATGCTTAACATATTGGTAAGCGGTATAGAGAGCCAGACCATGGTGCTAAGGCTGGACGAGGCGGGCGTTGCCACAAGCGGCGGCTCGGCCTGCTCCACCGGATCGCTTGACCCAAGCCACGTGCTGACGGCAATAGGTATAAGCGACGACGCCGCCTTTGGCGCGTTGCGCGTGTCAATGGGCTGGAATACGACCAAACAAGACGTAGATAAGTTCGTGGATGCCTTTACTAAATGCATAATTATGTATTGACAATGTAAACTATTTGCAGTATTCTTGTGATAATGTCTTAACAGAGAGGATTATCATGTCTGCGTCCACGGCCACCATAACTATTCGCATCGATGCCAACCTTAAAGAGAGCGCTGAGAAATTATTCCATGAACTTGGCCTTAACATAACAACTGCAATCAATATGTTCATGCGCAAAGCCGTACGAGAAGAAGCCATACCGTTTGACGTGTCTATGGGCCAAAGCCTGACAGACGCGATTGAAGATGCGCGTACGGGGCATAATCTATTTGGCCCATATGATAATGCGCAAGAAGCGGTGTCTTCTATGCTAGAGGGCTAGCATGTACAAGATACAATATACCCATCGCATGAAGCATGACGCCAAACTCATGCAAAAGCAGGGTAAAGACATGCAAGATTTAATTGATGCGCTTAACTTGCTCGCTACTGGGAAACCAATGCCAGAAAAATATAAAGACCATCAGCTTGGTGGTAATCTTAAAGACCTGCGTGAGTGTCATATCGCACCTGATTGGATTCTTATGTACAAACGCGACGAAGACAAGCTCATATTGCTGGCTATAGCTACCGGCTCACATTCTGGTTTGCTTAAACTCTAAGCTTCTCGTTCGCTATTATTTTGCCGCCGTTAAACAAACACACGACCCGGAATCCACGTGCTTATGTCCAACGCCCCATTACGTCATTCCGGGCTTGACCCGGAATCCATGCATTTATGCTTAACGCATATAATATGCGTAGCATGAAATTACCCGATATACAAAACCACGCGGTGCTGGCGCCAATGGCCGGCGTGAACGACCCAGCGTTCCGCGCAATTTGCAAGCGCATGGGCGCGGGCCTTACATATACGGAGATGATAAGTTCCAAAGGCCTGCAATACGGCAACAAGAAGACACGCGACATGTTGGTATCGCTGCCGGAAGAAGGCAGGTTGGCCGTGCAGCTATTCGGCCACGAGCCTGACGTCATGGCGGACGCCGCCAAATGGATAGCACAACAATATAGCGATAAGCTAGCGTTGATAGACGTGAACATGGGATGTCCCGTGCGCAAGATCGCAGGCAAGGGCGACGGTGCAGCACTTATGGACGAACCCGAGCTTGCGGCCAGTATAGTGCGCGCGATGGCAGAAGCCGTACCATGCCCGATAACCGTGAAATTCCGCCTGCACCACGACGACGAGCTCCCACTACGTCATTCCGGGCTTGACCCGGAATCCACAGAACGCGCCGACAAGACGCGCCTGCCATTCCAGGCCACGTGTGCGTTCGCGGCGCTCATGCAAGACGCGGGCGCGAGCGCCATTTGCGTGCACGGACGCACGGCCGGACAGATGTATCGCGGCAGCGCGAACCGCGACATAATATCGTATGTAGCACGTGCCGTTGATATACCCGT
>JAISJA010000025.1 GCA_031261765.1 Coriobacteriales bacterium
CGTCTTGCGATAGATGCCTTGAGCGCGCGGATATATCGTTGGCAGGCGACGAGGAAGGATACATAGTGTTCGACGCTGCCCCGGAAGAGCTGGAGGAAGACGAATACATATTGGCAAAAGGCGCGGAAGGCGAAGTCGATATAGCGCCGTTGCTGTATTCGGCGATGGTCGTAGCCGTGCCGCCTATAATACTTTGCAAGGAGGACTGCAAGGGGCTTTGCCCGCATTGTGGTGCCAACCTGAACCTTGGCCCGTGCGGCTGCGATGACGACGTATCTGACGACAGCCCGTTTGCCGTGTTAAAGGACCTGCTGTGATATACGCCGGTTCGCGTTATGCGGGCATACCGCTTACGGGTACTCTGCGTGTTCCCGGTGATAAGTCCATATCCCACAGGGCCGTATTGTTCTCTGGCATTGCCGCTGGAACGTCGCGCTTAAACGGTGTATTGGACTCGCTTGACGTACGGAGCAGCATAGAGGCGGTTAAGGCCATGGGAGCACACGTTAAGCTTAACCCGGATGGGCAAGGCGGGCTTACGGGTTATATAACCGGCACCACGGGCATACCCGGCGTTGACAGAGATAGCGAAGGTGCGACGGGCGACGCCACAGGCGGCTCCGGTAAAAACCATTTGGAGATAGACTGCGGTAACAGCGGCACGACGGCGCGCTTGCTTATGGGTATACTAGCTAGCTATGATACTATCTCTATATTAAGCGGCGACGAGTCGCTGTCCATGCGGCCCATGGGACGCGTTATACGGCCGCTAATGAAGATGGGCGCTATAATAAACCGCGCGGATGGCCAGTGCCGGGCCTGCCAGGGCAAACCGGCAGACGCCCTGCCGCTTGTAGTGCGTGGAACGTCTGGGTTAAAAGGAATATGCTATGAAACGCCCATGGCGTCCGCGCAGGTGAAAACGGCTATCTTATTGGCCGGTTTGCGCGCCTGCGGCGAGACGTGCGTCTCAGAACCATATAAGAGCCGCGACCACACTGAACGCATGCTGCCGGCTTATGGCGTGCCGGTGTGCGTTAGCGACTTAAGCGTGACCGTGCGCGGAGGCGCGCGGCTTAAAGCGTGCGACGTGGCGGTACCGGGCGACCCGTCGTCTGCGGCGTTCGCGCTTGTGGCGGCCGCGTTGACTCCCGGAAGCGATATTACCGCGAAAGGCGTTTCGCTTAATCCTACGCGCATAGGTTTCATTAACGTGATGAGCCGGATGGGCTGCGACGTTAGTGTACGTGAGAATAATATGTTTGGCTCCGAGCCGATAGGCGACGTGCGCGTGGCCTTCCAAAGCGGTATCAAGGCCGCAACGGTCGCGGCAAGTGAGGTGCCATCGCTGATAGACGAGGTTCCGTGCCTGGCCCTGCTGGCTGCGTGCGCGTCTGGCATAAGCGTGTTTCAAGGCGTTGGAGAATTGCGGGTAAAGGAGTCCAATCGTTTTGACGCGATAATAGGCGGGCTTGGAGCACTGGGCTTCCGGGCATGGGGCGACGGCGACGACATATATGTGGAGGGCAAAGGCGCCATGCAGGACGGTATGGGTCGTTCTGGCCATGGGGACGGTTCTCGCGGCACAGCCGATGCCATTGCTGGCCATGGGGACGGTTCTCGCGGCACAGCCGATGCCATGGCCCACATAGACGCCAAAAGCGACCACCGTTTGGCCATGACGTGGATAATAGCCGCCCGTTCGCTTGGCATAGACCTGGACATAACCGGATCAGAAAGTATCGCGATAAGCTATCCGGGGTTCACAGACGATTTAGAGGGACTATCTGAAAGATAGTCGCTATAATTATATTGTTGTTGTAGGTGGGGGATTACCGATGATGATTTTAGAGGATATTTTTTATGAGTGTGGTAATAGCTATAGACGGTCCGGCCGGATCCGGAAAATCAACCGTGGCCAAGGCAGTGGCGCGCGAACTTGGTTTCTCATATCTTGATACAGGCGCCATGTACCGCGCGGCTACATGGCTAGCACTAGAACACAATATCATAATATATAACGCCGAAGGCACGTATGACTCTGGCGACATAGAAGGTAAAGATGACGCCATAGCGCGGCTTGTTCGCGAGTACCCTACGTCGTTTGGCTACATAGAAGGCGACCCGCTTCCCCAATCGGTTTGCGCGGACGGCACGGACATAACCCTTAAGATACGTACGCCGCGTATAGACGCGCTGGTGTCGCCTGTCTCCGCGTGTCCAAAGGTGCGAGAAGCGCTTGTAGAGCAGCAGCGCGTGTTTGCCGCCGACCACGACCTTGTGGCCGAGGGGCGCGACATAGGCACGGTCGTGTTCCCGAAAGCTACGCTTAAGGTATTCCTTACGGCGACCGCAGAAGAACGCGCGCGTCGTCGCACGGCCCAGAACATAGAGGTCACCAGTTCAATGCCAAAGCTCACAGAGGAGTTCTTATCGGCATTGGACGAGAAAAAGGTACTGGACGATATAAAAAGGCGCGACGCCTACGACTCTGGTCGCAGCGTCGCGCCACTTGTCGCCGCAGATGACGCCATCACGGTCGATACCACTGACATGACCATAGAAGACGTCACGTCAAAGATCGTGTGGCTAGCCCGCGCGGCGTAATAGCATCGGCTTCGCAGAAGTCCTCAACATCATTGCGGCCCGCATTAGTAAGTGTTGCGCACAACGTCTACTAATGCGGGCCGCAATCCGTGGATCCCGGGTCAAGCCCGGGATGACGTAATGGACTGCCGAGATGACGTAATGGACTGCCGAGATGACATATGGCTTGCCCCTAAGTGTAGAAGAGGATGTGGTTGTAGCTAGGTACCGGCCACGCGTCGTGTGACACGATCAGCTCCATCTCATCCACGGCCGCGCGCACGGCGTTCATTGCCGGTATCACCTGTGTAAGGTACGCACGTGCCTGGTCCAACGCGTCTTGTACGTCAGCCGCCGCGTTTAGCTCTTTCTCCAACGTCTCTACGTCTTTTGACACGGTCGTTATACCGGAGTTCAGCTGGTGCAGCAACGCCTCCTCGGCTTTCGTGTCCAGTTTGGCTCCTATGGACTTCTTCGTCGCGATGTCGCTTGCCACCTGCGACGAATACTTCACTATAGCTGGTATATAGCGGGCCCTGGCCATACGCGAAGTCACGAGCCCCTCTATGTTTATCTTCTTAGAGTAGTTCTCAAGGCGCACGTCGTAGCGTGACTCGACCTCTATACGGCTCATGACGTCAAAACGCTCGAACAGCTCTATGCTCTCGGGTTTTATGAACTCAGGCATCGCCTCCGGCAGGCTCTTCAGGTTCAAAAGCCCGCGTTTCTCGGCCTCTGTTATCCATTCGTCGCCGTATCCGTCGCCGTTGAATATGATGCGTTCGTGCTCGGTGAGCACGGTCTTCATGTATGCCTTCGCTGATTTCTCGAAGTCGCTTGCGCCTTCCATTGCGTCCGCGAAATCCGCAAGCGTCTTCGCGACTATGGTGTTCAGTATCATGTTCGCGTCAGCCAGGTTTATCTCGGCACCGGGCATACGGAACTCGAACTTGTTACCGGTGAACGCGAACGGCGAGGTGCGGTTGCGGTCCGTGTTGTCCTTTATGAACGTTGGCAGTGCGGCTACGCCAAGGTCCATGGTCTTATCGCCCTCTGCCTCATAATCCTCTGCGTCTATTATGGCGCGTACGACGGCTTCCAGCTCGTCGCCAAGGAACATCGACATTATAGCCGGCGGCGCCTCGTTTGCGCCGAGCCTGTGGTCGTTGCCCGCGCTTGCGACGCTCATGCGAAGCAGGCCCTGGTATTCGTCTACCGCCTTGATGACCGCGGTCAGAAACGCCAGGAACTGCAGGTTGTCAAACGGTGTGGAACCGGGGTCAAGCAGGTTCACGCCGTCCGCGCTTATCGACCAGTTGTTGTGCTTGCCGGAACCGTTTATGCCCTCGAACGGCTTCTCATGCTGCAGGCACACAAGGCCGTGGTGCGAAGCTATCTTGCGCATAAGCTCCATGGTTATGAGGTTCGCATCCACCGCAGCGCTGCTTACCGTGAACAGAGGGGCCAGTTCGTGCTGCCCAGGCGCCACCTCGTTGTGTTTCGTCTTAGCCGGTATGCCAAGCTTCCAAAGCTCTTCGTCAAGTTCCTCCATGAAACGGTTCACGGTAGGACGTATGGCACCAAAGTAGTGGTCCTCAAGTTCCTGGCCTTTGCACGGCGCCGCGCCAAACAGCGTTCGCCCGGTCAATATAAGGTCAAGCCTTGTGGCGTAGTCGGACTCCTTTATAAGGAAGTATTCCTGCTCCGCGCCAACGGTGGTAACGACGCGGTTAACGTCCTTGCCAAACAGCGCCAACACGCGCTTGGATTGCTTCTCTATCGCGTCCATGGAACGCAAAAGCGGCGTCTTCTTGTCAAGGGCCTCTCCGGTGTAGCTAACGAACGCAGTTGGTATGCACAAGACGTTATCTTTGATGAACGCGTAACTTGTGGGGTCCCAGGCCGTGTATCCGCGGGCCTCGAACGTAGAACGTATCCCGCCGTTCGGGAAACTTGACGCGTCGGGTTCGCCTTGGATAAGTTCCTTGCCGCTGAAGCTCATGAGCGCGCGGCCGTCTTCGGTGGGAGTAAGGAAACTGTCGTGTTTCTCGGACGTGATACCGGTTAACGGCTGGAACCAGTGTGTGTAATGCGTGGCGCCTTTCTCGATGGCCCATTCCTTCATGGCGTGTGCCACGACGTTAGCCACTTCCTTGTCAAGCGGTTTGCCGTCCTTTATGGTCTGGGACAGCAGTTTGTACGTGGCCTTTGGCAGACGTTCCTGCATGGTGTGGTCGTTGAAGACCAGGCTGCCATACAGTTCTGTTATGGGCTCTTTTGCTTCTTCCATGGAATTCCTTCCTGTTTTCGCTGTCATTCGCGTGGCATGACGCAAAACACGCACCATACGGCGCGAATAGTACTTCCTATACATTACCCTAGAAATGTTTCAATTGTGTTACAATTTGCGTATGGAGCGTAATAATAATGAGCACCGTAAGCATGTGGTTGTCTCCGCGCGTCAGCCGGAGCTCATAAACACGTTACAAGCCGCGTTCACGACGCTAGACGCCGAGACGCGTTTCATAAGCGCGCTGCCGTTGGACGCAACTGGCGTCTGGACGGGCGAGGGCCAAGGCGTGAAACCGGGCACGAAACCAAGCGTGAATCCGGATGCGAAGTCGAGGGCGAAACCGGACGCGAAGCCGAACACGCGGTTCGATGCCCAAACGTCCAACAATCCGTCTGCGCCTGACCTTATAATATTGGAGACGGACGCTAAGATAATAGCGCTTTTAGAGCATATAGAGAATTCCGTAGCCGCATATGGCCCCGTAGCCATGATGTTCGTTTTAGAGGCCGGAGTGCTGCCGTTCCTTCATCTGCCGCAAAGGTTGCCATGCGATTTCATAGTGAAGGGCGCGCCCAGTTTGGAATACCAGATACGCGCGCGCCGTCTGTTGTGGCCGCATGACGCCCCGGGCGCAGACGACGTGGTAGAGTCTGACGGCCTTGTCATAAACCTGGCGTCATACCAGGTATCCATAGACGGCAAACCGCTTGCCTTAACGACGTTGGAGTACTCACTGTTAACGTTCCTGGTCACACACGCAGACCGTGCGTATCCGCGCGACGCGCTGTTAAGGCGCATATGGGGATACGAGTATTATGGCGGCGCCAGGACGGTGGACGTGCACGTGCGCCGCTTACGCGCTAAACTTGGCGAGAAGCTGAGTGCGCACATAAAGACCATACGCGGCGTCGGTTATATGTGGGC
>JAISJA010000011.1 GCA_031261765.1 Coriobacteriales bacterium
AGAAGGGCTTCTACGACGTATTTGACGAGCTTAACGCGGATATATTCGCCATACAGGAAACCAAGCTGCAGGAAGGCCAGATAGATACCGGCACCGGGGCGTTTGAAGCTAGCATATCATCACGCTATCATCAGGTATGGAGCTACGCGGAACGCAAGGGGTATTCAGGCACGGCCGTCTTTAGCCGCAAAGAGCCCATTAAAGTGGTGCATAAACTTGGGCTTAAGGCGAAGGACTCCGGCGGCCACGCGTTGCCGGATCCATCCATACTTGACACAGAAGGCCGTCTTTGCGCCCTGGAGTTTGACGACTACTGGTTCGTTTGCTGCTATACGCCAAACGCACAAGACGGACTTGCGCGTATAGACCTGCGCCTTGCGTGGGGCGCGGCTTTCACGAAGTTCTGCAAGAAACTCGCGAAGAAAAAACCTGTCATAATATGCGGAGACATGAACGTGGCACACGAGGAGATAGACTTAAAGAACCCGGGCCCTAACCGCGGCAACGCTGGCTTCTCGGACGAGGAGCGCGGAGACTTCCAGGCGCTTTTGGATAGCGGTTTCACCGATACGTTCCGCCATTTGTATCCTGACCTGGAGGGCGCGTATTCATGGTGGTCATATCGCGGCGGCGCGCGCGGCAGGAACGCAGGCTGGCGCATAGACTACTTCCTGGTAAGTGACACGTTGGCAGATGACATAGAACAAGCCAGTATATACTCTGAGGTCATGGGCTCTGACCACTGCCCCATCGGACTTGAACTGGATATTTAATGTCCATAGCATGTAACGTAATGGACACCGCGCTTATATTCGAAGGCGGCGGCATGCGGGCGTCCAACACGGCCGGCGTCGTGTTAACGCTGCTTGAAAACGGCATAAACTTCAAGGACGTCTATGGTATATCCGCCGGATCCAGCCATACGGTTAACTACATATCACGCGACGCGCTACGCGCACGCGAATCGTTCGTGGACTTCATAGTGCGTCCGCACGTGGCCGGAGTGAAGGAGTTCCTTATGGGCCACGGGTATTTCAACGCGCACTATATATATGAGGTCTCAGGCCACGCAAACGGCATAATGCCGTTCGATTTCGATACGTTCATGGAAAACCCGGCCGACATGCATATAGACGCGTTCTGCCTTGACACCGGCGAGACCGTGCATTGGTCAAAGGCAGATACGCCCACGTTAGACGCGCTAATGACGCGCGTGCGCGCGTCGTCTACCATGCCCAAGATAATGCCGGCGGTGCACCTGAACGGGCATACGTACCTTGACGGCGGACTTGGCGACAGCTGGGGCATACCACTGGAACAGGCAAAATCAGACGGATACGAGCGTTTCTTCATAGTGCGCACTCAGGAGCGCACATATCGCAAGCAACCGGCTACGCATACGGGCGTAATGCGGCTTTTGTTCGCGGGCCACGCGATAGTGGCTGACCGCACGCGCGAGCGCCCGGCACATTACAACGCCATATGCGACGAGATAGAGGAACTTGAGCGTTCGGGCGCGGCTTGCGTATACTACCCGGAGCACATGACCGTTAAGAACACGACCGTCGATTTGCCCGCCCTACAAGAAGCATACAAACTTGGATACGAGCAAAGCTGCCAAGAGGTCGGCAAATGGAAGGAATTTCTGAACCTATGAGTGTTACGTCATCCTGCGAATCGGATATGCGAAAGCACGTCATCCTGCGAATTCGCGTAGCGAATTGCGCAGGATCTCTTGCTAGGGACAAGATCCTGCGCAGCCGCTTCGCGGCTCGCAGGATGACGCTATTACTTAAGCCGCGCGTCCCTCACGCAGCTTCTCGTCTATTAGCTGCGCGTGGTCTATGCCGGTATCTATATGGAAGCGTAGCTCCGGCACTACACGCCATTCAAGCGTGCGTCCAAGCATAGAGCGCAAACGCCCCTTCGCGCTGTTAAGTCCCGCTTTAAGGTCGTCGTATTCCTGCTCTGCGGCCGTAACGTATATGTCTGCCGTGCGCTTATCTGGAGACACCTGTGCCTCGGTTATGGTCAACCCTTGCAAGCGTGGGTCAGACATATGCAGCAGTATTATTTGTGCGAGCGCTTCGCGAAGCGTCTCGCTGGACTTTCGTGTGTTCGCAGTCTGTTTCATTTCCTTATGTTCCTTCAATCGTCTGCATAGCACCTGCAGCGAAGTGTCTTAGAGCCTGTCATCCTGCGAATCAGCGATAAGCCGATTGCGCAGGATCCTTTCTGCTAGCTATTCTATAGGATTCTGCGCAGCTGCTTCGCAGCTCGCAGAATGACGGTTATCTCTTTGTGCTTTAGGCGCCAAAGATGAGCCTATTCCTCGCGGGCGTGCTCTACCATACGATAGGTCTCCAGGATATCGCCTACTTTCACGTCCTGGAAGTCCTCTATGCTTAGGCCGCATTCAGCGCCCGCGCGCATACTCTCAACGTCGTCTTTGAAGTGCCTTAGCGACCCTATCTTGCCGTCGTGTACGACCGTTCCGTCGCGCACTACGCGTATCTGGTCGCTGACGGTTATCTCGCCTTCTTCTACTATACAACCGGCTACCGTGCCTACCTTAGGGGCCTTGAACAGCTCACGTACCTCGGCAGAGCCTGTTTCCTGCTCCACTATCTCGGGTTTCAGCATGCCAACTCGTGCCGCGTTTATGTCTTCGATGGCCTGATAGATGACCTTGTAGGTCTTTATCTCTACCTTCTCTTTCTCGGCAAGTTGGCGCGCCTTCGCGGACGGCCGTACGTTGAACCCTACTATGATGGCGTCTGACGCGTCTGCAAGCGTTACGTCCGTCTCGGTGATACCTCCTACGGCGGAGTGTATGACGTCTATGCGCACCTCGCTTTGGTCCATCTTGTCAAGCGCGTCTTGAAGCGCCTCTATGGAACCTTGCACGTCCGCCTTGACTATGAGGTCAAGCTTGGACAGCTTGTCTTGCTCGATACGATTGAACAGGTCCTCCAACGAGACGTGGCTCTTATCGGCCTGCTCTGCCAAACGTTGGCGAAGCGCTCTGTCCTCCGCAAGGTCGCGTGCGTCGCGTTCGTCAGCGAACACACGGAACTCGTCGCCCGCGTCCGGAACGGAGTTAAGGCCCAATACCTCTACCGGGTCTGCCGGCTTGGCCTCTTTCACGTTGTCGCCATGTTGGTCAAGCAACGCGCGTACGTGGCCGTATGACGTACCGGCCACAAGCGGGTCGCCTATCTTAAGCGTTCCGCGGTCAACCAATACCGTGGCAACCGGTCCACGTCCGCGGTCCAGTTTGGCCTCTATTACATAGCCAGAGGCCATGGCGTCAGGATTAGCCTTGAGTTCAAGCACGTCTGCCTGCAGAAGTATCGTCTCCAAAAGCTCGTCTATGTTAATGCGCTTCTTCGCGGATACCTCAACGAACATGTTCTTACCGCCCCATTCCTCTGGAGCGACGCCGTATTCGGCAAGTTCGCTGCGTACTTTGTCAGGGTTCGCACCCGGTTTGTCTATCTTGTTCACGGCTACGACTATAGGCACGTCGGCCGCTTCAGCGTGATGTATCGCCTCTATGGTCTGCGGCATAACGCCGTCGTCTGCGGCGACCACCAAGACAACCACGTCTGTTATCTTCGCGCCACGCGCGCGCATGGCCGTGAACGCCTCATGACCTGGCGTGTCTATGAACGTTATCTGCCTGCCGCCTATATGCACTACAGAGGCGCCTATGTGCTGTGTTATGCCACCGGCTTCCGTGGCGACCACGCCTGTCTCGCGAATGGCGTCCAGAAGCGACGTCTTGCCGTGGTCTACGTGGCCCATGACGGTAA
>JAISJA010000021.1 GCA_031261765.1 Coriobacteriales bacterium
AGTTCCTGGCAGACGCAGGCGCAGACTTCGTTAAAGTGGGTATAGGCGGCGGTTCCATATGCATTACGCGCGAGCAGAAAGGCATAGGGCGTGGACAGGCCACCGCTGTCATAGAGGTCGCCAACGCCCGCGACGAATACTTCAGGGATACTGGCGTATACGTGCCCATATGCTCTGACGGTGGTATAGTATACGATCACCATATGACATTAGCATTAGCTATGGGCGCGGACTTCATGATGCTTGGACGCTATTTCGCGCGCTTTGACGAGAGCCCTACTGACCGTCTGTCAGTTAACGGCAACTACGTTAAGGAATATTGGGGAGAGGGATCGTCGCGTGCGCGTAACTGGCAACGATACGCCCAGGATGACTCCGGCAAGTTGAAGTTCGAGGAAGGCGTCGACTCTTACGTGCCGTACGCCGGGCCCCTAAAGGACAACGTCGCAATGACGCTTGCGAAGATACGCTCTACCATGTGCAATTGTGGCGCGCTCAGCATTCCTGAGTTCCATGAGAAAGCGAAGCTAACGCTTGTATCGTCAACCTCTATAGTGGAGGGCGGGGCGCATGACGTCGTACCACGCGAACAGGTTAACGCAACGCAAACCAACTTCAGGTAAGCTCGCAGCTATTGCGGCGCTGTAGCGCGTAAGGCTTTAATCGGCGTCTTCAGGCGACCATTATAGGTATTTGCTACCTTCGCGTATCGATAACTTAGACATCACGTCTCTGTGCTCGTCTATGAACTTGCGCACCCAGTCAGGGTTAGTCTTGCTGTAATCGCGTAGCGCCCAGCCTACGGCCTTGTTTATGAAGAACTCGTCTTGAAGGCTTTCGGGAAGTAGCGGCGGCAGGTTGTTCTCAAGTATCTGCGCAAGCAGTTGCTCGTCTGTATCTTCTTTGCGCGTAAGTTGATGGTCTCTGGCGACGCGGCGCACCCAGAAGTCCTTGTCCTTGCTCCATTTAAGTAACGTGTCTTTGACCTTAGGATATTGCATGGCGATAAAACCTGCTGTCACGTCCAGGTTATCGGTGGTGTCCCACCAAGACTTAGCGCTGACCAACTTCTTTATCTTAGGTAAGTCAGATGGCTTAAGGTATTCTTTCATTGTTGAGAGGTAGTCACAGGCGACATATTGGAACTCGCGCTGTGGCTTGTTCCAGCAAAGGTCCACGAATTCCCAGTCCACGGCTTTCGCGCCGTCCGTTTTGCCGGCCGCCTTCGACGCCTTGAAGAACGCCTTGCAGAGCTTTTGCCTGGCCGGTTTGTTAATGCCCAAAAAAAGGAATTGGTCGCGCATGTACGCGGCCATAGGCGCGGCCGCGTCCGGGTCTGCCGCGTCTTGCAGCGCTGCTATAAGATTATCATATGGTACTAGCATAATAGCTTCTCTTACAGTCCACTAGCTGTAGTTTTGTCTTTATATGTGAATGGTCATTCATGGATATGCTCCATGCCCATAAGGAAGATCTTCTTAACGTGCGAGTCTGCAAGCGAATAGTAGACTACCTTGCCCTGGCGGTCATATTTCACGAGACCGGCCATGCGCAGCGCTTTTAGCTGATGCGAAGCGGCTGATTTAGTGACGCCCAGAAGCGCCGCTATGTCGCAAACGCACATGGTCTCGCGTGACAGCGCCCAGAGTATCTCTATACGCGTTGGGTCGGCGAACATCTTATACAGGTTTGCGAGGTCATAGAAGTCGCTGCCCTGTGGCAACGCTTTGCGCACGCGCTCCAACACGTCTTTGTGTATAACGTCGCAATCGCATACCGCGTTGTCCTTTGCCATGCCCGTCTGCCTCCCGTCTTTATTGTCTGTTCACTGTCGCTTATATCTTCATCAATGTATTTTATTATATCATAAAGTAACAATTAGTCAAACAGTTGAATAACTGTTTGACTGTTACGGTGATACATGTTATAGTCTTATGTGTTGGAGTTATACCAATAGTTCATATAAAGGAGTAGACGAGATGACAAGTGAAGCCGCTGTTGCGAACGGCAAGATTATGAACGGCGCCGCAGGTGCGGTTGGGACGGACGGCGCGTCAGCCGCGGTTGCCAACGTTGCCGCGACGGTTAACGCCGCCACTGCTTGTTCGGCCGATTCCAGCATAGCCCATATAACTCTGCCTATAGGTGGCATGACGTGCGCGTCGTGTGTCAGCCGGGTGGAGAAAGCCCTTAACGGCGTGGATGGCGTAACGAAGGCCGCCGTGAACCTGGCAACGGAAAAAGCGACCATAAGCTATGACGTTAACGCCGTACGTCCGTCTGCCATGCGCGAGGCCGTGAAACGTGCGGGTTATAGCGTTGGCGACATGAACATGACTTTCGAGCAAAAAGAGGCCATCGAGCGCCACAGCCTTAACATGAGCTGGCTGCGTTTCATCATCAGCTGCGTCTTCGCCATTCCGCTTATGTATCTTGCCATGGGGCCGATGATAGGCTTGCCGGTGCCTCCGTTCATGAATCCCGACGTTGCGCCAATGCCATACGCTATAACGGAACTCATCTTGACCATCCCATGTCTTATCTGCGGGTATTCGTTTTTCACGCATGGTTTCCCGGCGCTGTTACGCCGTTCGCCAACAATGGACTCGCTAATAGCAGTTGGTGCCGCGGCCGCCGTGCTCTTTAGCATTTGGGGCATCATACAAATAGCGCTTGGGGACGCAAGCGCGGTGCACAGGTTGTATTTCGAGTGCGCCGGTATGGTCGTCACACTAATACAACTTGGCGACACGCTTGAGGACCTTGCCATGGGGCGCTCGTCGCAGGCAATGCGCACGCTCATGGGCCTTGCACCGCACACGGCCACGGTTTTAGAAAACGGCCAGGAACGTGAGATAGCTATAGACGACGTGAACCCCGGCGACACCATAATAGTGAAACCCGGCAGCAAGATACCCGTGGACGGCACGATAATTCAAGGCGAGAGCACCGTGGACGAGTCCATGTTAACTGGTGAAAGCGCTCCTGTCGATAAGAAGGCCGGAAGTGAGGTCTTCGCGGCCACTATGAACAAGACCGGCTTCCTAACGTTCAAAGCGACAAAGGTCGGTGGGGACACCGCGCTTGCCGGCATAATAAAGCTGGTCGAGGAAGCGCAGGGCTCAAAGGCACCGGTCGCGCGGTTGGCTGACAAAGTGGCGTCTGTGTTCGTTCCAATAGTGTTTGGCATAGCGCTAATAGTCGGCGGTATATGGCTAATCGTCACCCAGGACGTCTCGTTTGCCGTGAACATATTCATTTCCGTGTTAGTGATAGCATGCCCATGTGCTTTAGGGCTAGCAACGCCTGTTGCTATCATGGTAGGCACCGGTATGGGCGCCGGCCGCGGCATACTCATAAAGAGCGGCGTCGCGTTGCAAACCGCCGGCGACGTCAACGCCGTCGTGTTGGATAAGACCGGCACTATAACTGTAGGCAGCGGCCTCAACAAAAACGAATTACGCGACAGGGTGCGCGAGGAGAGCAAAGAGGCCGTAGCGGCCATGCACGAAGAGGGTCTGCAAGTATATATGCTTACCGGCGATAAAGCCGATGTAGCGAACCGCATTGCCGCGGAAGTAGGTATAGACGAGGCGCACGTCATAAGCGAAGTGCTGCCTGAGGGCAAAGACGAGCAGGTGGGCGCGTTAAAAGATGCCGGTGCGAAGGTCGCTATGGTAGGCGACGGGATAAACGACGCGCCGGCGCTAGCAAAGGCCGATGTGGGCATGGCAATAGGCTCGGGTACTGACGTAGCAATAGAATCGGCTGATATCGTGCTAATGCATTCAGACTTACGTGACGTGTCACGGGCCATACGCTTGTCACGTGCCACGATGCGCATAATAAAAATGAACCTGTTCTGGGCGTTTTTCTATAACGTGCTGTGCATTCCTATAGCCGCAGGCGTGCTGTTCATATTCGGCGGCCCGCTCATAAACCCCATGATCTCGGCCGCGGCCATGTGCCTCTCAGACGTTTGCCTGCTGCTTAACACGTTGCGCCTCAAACGAGCGAGATTATAGATACCAGTTTGTGCTTTTGCTCTTTTAAATCTTCCAACGATGTATCTTGCTCATTGTGAAGCTGAATTATATATAGAATATAGTTATATAAAGCATTCGCTGATTGAACTGTTGTTGTGACTTGTTTGCAAGCGACTCGTGAGCAGAAATATCATATATGTGAAACGGGAGAGCGCAATGTCTGAGCGAAGCGAGTTTTTGCGCTCTGTTTTGCATATATGATATTTTGGGTGCGAACGGTGGAGCGATTAAACAAGTCATAATAACAGTTATCAATGTCACGAATGTCCTATACTAAAAATAGATGATATTCAATACAAGGAGCAAGATGTATCAGTATAACCCGCATGAGATAGAACCAAAATGGCAGAAGATATGGGA
>JAISJA010000118.1 GCA_031261765.1 Coriobacteriales bacterium
CTTAACGCCGAGCAAACCTGGGAGCCTATCTCGGCCACTTTGTGCTGCTCCAGCGGCCCTTGCGTGGTTATCGCCGTCTTAAGGTCTGTGCCGGGCACGTATTCCATGGCTATGTAGTACGTGTCCTCGGCTTCGTCGTGTCCCCAGTCGTATATGTTTACGATATACGGGCTGCGTAGGTTCGCCGCCGCCTGTGCCTCTTGCTTGAAACGCGCCGCGAACGTCTTGTCAGCCGCGTAGTTTGGAAGCATGACTTTAACGGCGATGGTGCGACCCAGCACCTCGTCTGTGGCTTTATAGACTTCGGCCATTCCCCCGATGCCGATCTTCTCTTGTATCTTGTATCTATTTCCAAAAACTTTGCCTATCATATTTACCCTTTCATTTGCAAAGTTGTAAACATTATAGCTGTTTTAGCGTATGCCTGCACCATTGCACACATCTCCATCGTGCTATACGGGCTAAAGCCATATGCGGCCGTGCGTCCACGCGCGGCGCGAGCGTGTCCAAGTCCGTTATTTGTACACATTTATAGCCCCTTCGAATATACTCTTGGCGGCCGTCGTCGCGCTTCCCTCAGGCCCGCCTTCCAAGACTATGGCCACGGCGACGGTGCGCCCGCCAACGTCCACGTATCCGGCGAACCACGAGTTATCCTTGGCGCTGGTCTCAGCCGTACCGGTCTTGCCTCGCACGGTGTAACCGCTTATACTGGCGCCGGTTCCCGTTCCGCTTTTCACGACGGCCTCCATGGCCTGTTGTACCTGGCTCATGACGTCCGGCGACGCTACCGTGCTAAGCACCTGTGACTGTGTTGTCGATAAGACCTGGCCGCTTGGCGATGACACCGATTTCGTGATATACGGGTTCATCTCCGTGCCGTTATTGCCTATCGTGCCAGCCACCATGGCCATTTGCATGACGGTTACCTGCGGCCCCGGTTGGCAGTCCGTGTGTTCGCCAACCGGCTCGCCGGCGCCTGCCCACGCGGTCTCCCATTCGGTCATCTCGCTGGGGTTCGGCATTACCGAGTCCACGGCGTCAAAGTCCTGTCCTATATCCCTGTCGAACCCATATGAGTTGGCCATAGATACTAGCGTGCTAGCACCTATCTTATCGGCTATTTGACCGAACACGGTGTTGTAGGACTCCTTGAAGCCTGTCTCTACCGACACGTTACCGCCGCTTTCCTGGTCGAAGTTAGTGACGGGCGCGTTGCCTATGTTTATGGACCCCGGCGCGTTGTAAGTGTCTGTCAGCTTTACTTTGCCGCTGTACAGCGCCGCGGTAAGCGTGACCATCTTGAACGTGGAACCTGGCGCGTAAAGCGCGCCGGTCGCGCGGTTAACCAATATGCTTGACCCGCTGCTGTCGGTACCGGTTCCGCTCATTATGGTGTTTATGCTGTTTATGTCATACGTTGGGTTGCTTGCCTCCGCAAGTACCTCGCCGGTCTTCGCGTCCAGTACCACGGCCCCGCCGTTGTACCCATCCAGCGCGTCTTGCGCGGCTTGTTGCACTTTCGTGTTAAGGGTAAGCTGCACGTCGTTGCCCGGCGACTGTATGCCGGCCATAGCGTTTATGGCGTCCGTCCACGTGGCAAAGCCGGAAGACCCGCTTAGCTCAGAGTTGTCGTTGGACTCCACGCCGGAGGTGCCGTATTTCTGCGACATGTATCCTATGGCCTGCGCGGCAAGCGAACCCTGCGGGTATTCCCTGGTGTACGTTCCGTCGCCGTTAGCTACGCTTTGGGCCAGCACCACGTTGTCCGCCGATACTATGGACCCGCGCTGCTCCGTCTCGTCTTTCGCTATGACGTGGTTGTTAGATGGCATAGCGTTTATGTCGTTCGCGCGTATTATCATCTGGTATGTCAGGTTGCCTATAAGTATCGCGAACAATGCCGAGAAGACCGTGATTAGCACCACGAGGCGCTTGCCCAAGGCGACACGTCCAAGCACTCCGCCGTCGAAGGCCGCCTTTCCCTGCATCTCGGTCTCCAGCCCGGTGCCGTTGTCCGATATACGCAGCAGCAACCCGACTATTATGAAGCTAGCCAGCAGCGACGACCCGCCCTGGCTCATGAATGGCAAGGTAACGCCCGTTAGCGGTATAAGGCACGTGACGCCACCGACTATGACGAAAGCCTGCAGCGATATAGCGGCCGTCAGACCGGCGGCGCTAAAAGCCTCCATGTCAGACTTCGCACGGCTGGCGATGGTAAGCCCACGCACGGCAAATAGCACGAACAGTATAAGTATGGCCGCTCCGCCTAAAAGCCCCATCTCCTCGCTTATGGCGTCGAATATGAAGTCGCTTGACACGACGGGTATTAAAGTGGGCATGCCGCGGCCTATGCCGGTGCCGAACAGTCCTCCGTTCGCCAGCGAATACAACGCCTGGACTATCTGATAGCCCTCGTCTTGCGCGTATTGGAACGGGTTCAACCATATCGCCACGCGCTCTTGCACGTGGCCGAATATGTAATACATGCCAACCGCGGCCACCGCTGCCAGCAGCACGGATATTATCACGTAGAAAAGCCTGCCGGTGGCAACGTATATAAGCACCAGGAACAGGCCAAAGAACAGAAGCGCGCTGCCAAGGTCGCTCTCGAACACGACTATGAGCATGCTTAACACCAACATGAGTATAAGCGGCGCCAGCGTCTTCATGTCCGGCATCTGTATGCCAAGCAGGCGCCTGCGCGACACGGACAGCATCTCGCGGTTATCGGCAAGATAAGCGGCCAGGAACAACACTATAAGTATCTTCGCTATCTCACCTGGTTGGAACGAGAACACGCCTCCAAACGATAGCCAGATCTTCGAGCCGTTCTGCGAGACGCCTATTATAGCCGGAAGCAACAACAATATGACGCCTGCCAGCATTATTATGTACTTGTACTCGCCCAGTTTGCGTATGGACTTCACTACCAGCAGCGTCACTATCATGGCGGCTATGGAGATGAACAACCACGCTATCTGGTGCGTGGCAAGGTCCGGCGACAAGCGCATGACGAACGCTATGCCTATGCCCGCCAGCACGAACGTTATGGGCAGCAGAGCGGGGTCGGCGTTTGGCGTTAGCTTGCGTACGAACAGGTGCGCGGCTATGAACGCGACGAACAGCCCTATGGGCACGGCAAGCGTGTTGAACGTTATGTCCTGGCCGTCGTTTAGAATCGCCAGCGCGAACAATAACAGGATTATGGGCGTTGCCGCCAATAGCAGCAACAGCTCTGTCGTGCGTCGTTTCATCGCGTTGTCTTCGTCGTTCCCGTCGACGCGGCCCCGGCACCGCTGGTGCCGGCCGCGCTACTAGAAGCGCTGCTAGATGCGCTGGTGCCGGCCGCGGACGCGCCCGCGGCGGACGTAGCGCCGGCATCGGGCTGCTCGGCGGCTATCTGCGACCTGTAGCTGTCCAACAACGAGTTCGCGTCGTCTAACGTGCCCGCTTGTATACCGTTCTTAAGCCTTTGCGCCACCGTGGGCATCAAAGATGACGTCTTGACATCGCTGGTGTATTGGTACCACTCAAGCGATATGCCGGGCAGTATATCGCCCGGTAGCCCCTTGTACACGGCGACGTAGCCGCCGTCGTCTATAAGGTATGCGGAATTATCTGCATAATAGTATACGCCGCCCACGGCGCCCGCTATAAGTAACACGAGCACTATAAGGAACGTTATTATCCCCAGCTTCACGTGGCGCTTGCGTTTACGTTCGCGCTTCTGTATGGCGCGCGTGTCGCGCACGTCAACCACTATGGCGGTTATGTTATCGTGACCGCCTGCCTGTCTTGCCTGGGCTATAAGCGTGTCCGCGGCTTGTTGCGCGTCCGGCATCTGCATGAGTATGTCGCATATCGTCTCGTCGCTAACCATAGTGGACAAACCGTCAGAGCATAGCAACAACCTGTCCCCGGGCGCTACCTCAAGCTCATATATATCGGGTTCCGTGTTAACGTCAGAGCCAAGAGCGCGCGTTATAAGCGAGCGCTTCGGGTGCACGGCCGCCTCGGCGCGCGTTATCTCGCCTATCTCCACAAGCTCTTCTACAAACGAATGGTCGCGCGTAAGCTGTTGCAAACCGCCGTTATGTAGCAGATAAGCGCGCGAGTCGCCAACCTGTGCCAAAAGCAGGTTGGTTCCCACGAGTATAGCCGCCGTTAAGGTGGTGCCCATACCGGGTTTGCCCTCGCCGCTGGCGACCGCGTCTATGACGGCCTTGTTGGCCGCGCGGACCGCTGACGCCAAGGCCTCGGCGTCTATGTCAAGCGGCGCTTTCTCCGACATGGTGCGTACCGCTATCTCGCTTGCGACCTCGCCGGCCGCGTGGCCTCCCATGCCGTCCGCCACCGCGTAAAGCGGGGCTTGCACTATAAGCGAGTCCTCGTTATGCGTTCGCACGCAGCCTATGTCAGTGCGCGACCCAACGGGAACTAATATATCGTCTTTTTTCCTGCGTCTACTCATGAAGTGGTTTGGCTTACCCTTAAAGTCACGTCCCCAATGGTAACCAGGTCGCCGTTCCTAAGCGCGGTCGGCGCTACTATGTTGTTGCCGTCCACCACGGTACCGTTGGTGGAGTTCATGTCCTCCACCACAAGGTCGTCTCCCAATATAGAGAAGCGCGCGTGCCTGCCTGACACGTAGCCCGCCCTTATCACTATGTCCGCGCCGGGTGAGCGCCCAACTACAACCGGCCCGTTCACGTTCATGCGGACCCCGCGCAGCTCACGCGGGCCCTGTTCTACGGCTATGGTCCAATGCTTGCCCTTCTTGTTCTGGCCGCGTACCAGGCCAACGCCGGTGCGCATTACTACCAGCAAGAATAAGAACAGTAGGGCGATAAGTAAGATGCGTCCCGCAAGTAGGGTGATATCAATCATTCGTAGTGGAATTCCAAAGTCGTAAGCCCTATTGTTATGCTATCACCATTGCGTAATAGCACTTCTGTAACGGGGCGGTCGTTTACCAGGGTGCCGTTCGTTGAGCCAAGGTCGGTTATGCTCCAGGCCCCGCTTACGTCATGGGTGAAACGCGCGTGCACGCGCGACGCGTTCGCGTCGTCAAGCTGTATGTCGCAGTCGTCTCCGCGGCCTATGTTAATGACGTCGCCCGAAAGCCGGTATGCCACGTTGGCGCTTATGTTCATCAGCGTGGCGGGGACGCCGCCTTCGCTGTCGTTTGCGTTGGGTATGGTCTGCGCCACGGGGCTCTTTGCCGGTATGACGTTTGGTATGGCGGCCTCTGGCACCGCGCGTGAGGGCTTGGGAATGCCGCTGTACGCGGTGTCCGCGTCCACGGGTTCAAGTTCGTCTTGTATGGCCGCGGCGGCGTGCGGCGCGGCGCGGCGCGGTTTGGGCGACGGGCTGGATTGCTGCCCTATGCCGTAGTATTCCATTTCCTCGGCGCGCAGCTTCTTTATAGTGGGCGCCGCGACGTTCTCTGCTATGACGTCGAACTTGCCGCTTTTCTTAAGCCCGTCGTCAACTATGAACCGTACCAGCGGGCGTCCGTCAAACTCCAAAGACGCGTCCTGGCCACACGCAAGCAGGTACGTTTCTATCTCCGCCGCCATGGTTGGATAGAAACCGAAAAGGCGCTTGTCGTCCTGCGGGTTCACAAGCACGTTGTACAAGGTGGGCGCATATTGTCTGCCCGCGCCCACAAGCCGGTTGCGTTTCATTTGCTTCTCCGCGCGTTTGGCTATCTGCGCCGGTTCTATAGGTGACTTGAACGCCGCGCCAGCGGCGGTTTCGACTCCGCGTTCAAGCCCGCTCTCTACTTTAGACAATATTCCCATGTAATATCATTCGCTCTCTGTTTAACCTTCAGATGACAGACCATTATAAGGTCGTACTCCAATTATACTAATTACTATCATGATTGCACAAGCCAGGGCTATGCCGGGCGCCAGCATAACCATGCTGTACGCGTCCGCGTGCATGACGCATATGGGAAACACCACTACGGTCGCCGCCTGAACGGCGGCGCAGATTATGGCCCCCGTCACGCAGAGCGCCACGGAACCGTTCCTGGAAAACGCACGCATTATGAATGTTGAGGCCAGCCATGCGGCCGCGACGCACCAAACCGTCGGGTCCGTGAACATAGCCACTATGACCGACCCGTTCTCGAAGGACACGTCTGGGCCTGTTTGTATGGGCAGGGCGCCTACGTTGTTAAGCAACATTATGGCCATTAACATATATGCCGATAAACGCGACGCGACCGACGTTATGACGGCCCGCTTAAGCGGCAGGAAATAGCCCTGGAACAAAGACGGCGCGAATATGGACATGGTGCCGCACGAGGCGCCGGTATACGCGTATGACGTGGCGTCGCATATGTCCAGTCTGCCGGAGAACACCCACCACGCCGCCGCTATAACGAACGTGATAAGCCCGGCTATTGGGTGCACGAGCATACACGTGTTTATGGAAAGCGCAACGGCCGCGAGCGCTGCCCCAAGCGACGGTGCCAGAAAACCGGCAACGGCTATTATCAGCGCCAGGACTATCTGTACTATTGTGGCAAATGTATTTTGTGATAGCATGCTAGTGTTTGCCAATGACGAGGCCGCGCTTGCGGCCGCGCCCACTATGCTGCCCCAGTTGGCAAGGCCTATGAGCGCCACCCACGCAAACGTGCCGCAACCAACGGCGGCCACGAGGCGTCCCACTATGCCGCGCGCGCGCTCAGACGCGCGTTCCCATAGCGGCGGGCCCGGTGTCCTGTGCGAGCGTTGCCGTTTGCCCGTGCCGTTTTCGCCGTCGTATTCGCTTGCGTATCCGTCTGCGTATCCCGCGTCGTCATCTTCTTCGTAGCCTTCGTCGTACGCGTACGCGGCGTCGTATGCATCGTCGTTATCCGAACCGTATATATATGCGTCATCCGTGTTCGCGCCAAACGCGTTCACGACGTTTTGTTGGAACCCGCGCGCCTGCGCCGCAGCCGGCTGCCCAAGCCATGCGCCCGCATTTGGCTCCACGGCGGGTTGCCCCGCGGCCTGTTGCCCCGCGGCTTGCTGCAACGCGGCTTGTTGCAGCGCCGCCTGCTGCCATGGCGCCTGTTGTAGCGCCGCGCCTGTGTCGGTGTCAGCTACCAGTGCCTTTAATTTGCGGCGGCCCTTCTTCTCGCTGCCAAGCCACGGCATAAGCCCGTCCCAGAAGTCTTTCACTGAATCTGGTCTTGCGTCCATCTCTACCTGCAGGGCGCGTATTATTACCGCGTCAACGTGTGGGTCCAGCATCTGGGCGTCTGTTTGCTGTGATTGCATGGCCGCCGTAGCGCGCGCTATGCTGGGCAGTGTTATCTCGGCGTTCTCTATGTGGTCAAGCGACTCGGCCTGCGTGGTGGCATAAAACGGGTTCGACCCGCATAGAAGCTGGTAGGCAAGCGCGGCGAAAGCCCAAAGGTCCGTGCGCGCGTCAACGCCCGTCTGCGCCAGTTGCTCGGGTGGCATGTATCCTATCGTGCCGCCCTCGGGCTCGTTGAACCCGGCCGTGCCTGAAAGCTCGGCCAGGCCAAAGTCGCTTACCTTCACGCGGCCGCCATGGTCTATAAGCACGTTTGACGGCTTGATGTCCAGGTGCAGCACCTGGTTCTCGTGCGCGGTCTCAAGCGCCTGCGCTATGCCGTCAAGTATCGTCGTGCACGTATCTATGTCTAAAAGCTCGTCGCTGGCCGCCATGAGCTCATACAGCGTGGGGCCGTCGACGTTCTCCATTATTATCAGTGCCTCCGTGCCGGTGACCTCGAAGTCATGCACGGCCACTATATGCGTGTCGCCTAAAAGCGCGGCCGTACGGGCCTCGGTTATACCGGGAAGGTCTGCGGCGTCTACGGCAAGAGGTATGCGCTTTATAGCCACACGCCTGCGTAAGCGTGTGTCCCACGCTATGTCCACCGTGCCGAACCCGCCGCGTCCACGGGTCTCCAGCATGCGGTAACGGCCTGCTATAAGGGATTGCTCCATGCTATAATGATAGCATGGACTCACAAACACCACAGCATACCCTTACTTTTTTGGGAACCGGCGCGTCATGCGGCGTGCCCAACTGGTATTGCGCATGCGACGCTTGCAAAGAGGCGTTGGATAACCCCGCCGCGGCGCGCGACTGCTCGGACTTGCTTATCAGTGGCAGCGAGCACACTCTTATAGACGCCGCTCCGGAATTGCGCAGGCAGCTTGCGCGCGAACACGTGCTGGACGTAGACCGCGTGTTGCTTACTCACGAGCATTTCGACCACATAGGCGGCCTGCCGGCGTTCGAGTATTACGTGCACCTTAAGACGAAGACGCCATTGCCCGTATACGCCGGGCCCAAGACCATAGCCGCGGTGCGCCAGCAGTTCGGGTTCATGCTTGACGCGCTGGACCTGCGCGAGATACACGTTGGTGATAAGCTCGAGTTCGACGGCGTGACGTATACGCCGCTTGCGGCCACGCATAGCGAAGGCGCGTTTGGCTACCTTATAGAGACCGGCAACGCTACCAACGGCAACGCCACCAACGGAGGCGTTGGCACGCGTACGGCGTATTTCCCGGATACCGGAACGCTTAAGCCACAGACGGACGCGGCGCTTCGTGAGCGCCAGATAGACACACTTATAATAGACGCGACGTTCAACGGGGCGAACTGGATGCCAACGTCGCACCACACCATAGACGACGCTATCGTGCTATCACAATCGCTTGGTGCCAGGCGCACGTTCCTCACGCATTTATCAATGAGCTATGACACCCCTATAACGCTTGTGGAGCTTAACGACAAACTCGCTACGATAAACGGCGCTCAACAGGGCACGAACGTGTCAGCCGCTCATGACGGGCTCACGATAAATATATAAAATCCTACAAACAGGTAACAATATCTTCTGATATACTTAAACCTTGTATCTATAGGCAATCGATTAAAGCAAGGAAAAATTTTGAGCGAAATCAAAAACACGCAGGTGATTGAACCTGCGGACATCACTGACGAGGAATTCGACAAACTAATCAGCAATACGATAACCGACTTCGACGAAGGCGATCTGGTAACAGGCACCATAGTTGGCATAGAGCATGACGAGGCCCTTGTCGACATAGGGTTCAAGTCTGAGGGTGTCATACCGCTACGCGAGCTTTCCATTCGCAAAGACGCCGACATACACGAACTCGTGTCCATAGGCGACAAGGTAGAGACGCTTGTTCTGCAGAAAGAGGACAAGGACGGAAGGCTTATATTATCTAAGAAACGCGCCGAATATGAACGCGCCTGGATTGACATAGAGCAGAAGTTCAAGGCCGGGGAGAACATAGAGGGCGAGGTCATAGAGGTCGTCAAGGGCGGTCTTATACTGGACATCGGGCTGCGCGGGTTCTTGCCGGCGTCGCTTGTGGACCTTCGTCGCGTTAAGGACCTGGACATGTTCGTAGGCGAGTCCATAGAGGCCCGTGTCATAGAGATGGACCGCAATCGCAACAACGTTGTGCTGTCGCGACGCGTGGTGCTTGAGGAAGGCCGTAAGAACGAGCGCGCGGAAGTGCTTGACAAGTTGAAGAAGGGCATGCGACTTAAGGGCGAGGTGTCCTCAATCGTGGACTTCGGTGCTTTCGTTGACCTTGGCGGCATAGACGGACTCGTGCACATAAGCGAGCTCTCGTGGAACCACGTGAACCATCCTTCAGAGGTAGTTAGCGTTGGCGACGAGGTAGAGGTAGAGGTACTTGACGTCGATAGCTCGCGCGAGCGCATATCGCTTGGCCTTAAGCAGACGACGGAAGACCCGTGGCAAGCGCTTGTTAAGAACTACCCGATAGGCTCTATAGTAGAGGGCAAGGTCACGAAGCTCGTGAGCTTCGGCGCCTTTGTCGACCTTGGCAGCGGCATAGAGGGCCTGGTGCATATAAGCGAAATGGCGCCAAAGCATATAGAGGCGCCGGCGCAGGTCGTGCATATAGGCGACACCGTGCAGGTGAAGGTCATGGACATAGACCCGGACCGTCGCCGCATATCGCTTTCCATGCAGGCCGCGGCTGAGACGCTTGGTATAGAGATACAGGTTGCCGAGATGGACCCGTCCATGGAGCTTAAACCGCGCAAGCGCAAGAGCGCCGAGGAAGACGCGAAGACGGAAGCAGAGGCCGAGGCCGCGCCTGCCGACACCGAAGACGCCGCGGAGGCCGCGCCTGAGGTTGCGGACGCCGAGCCTGTTGTCGAAACCGCCGAAGAAGTACCTGCGGCTGCTGAAGAGGCACCAGCTGCCGAAGAAGCACCAGCCGCCGCTGAGCCTGAGCCAGCAAGCGCAGACGCGCCTGCCGCCGATGAGCCCGCAGCCGAAGAGACACCTGCCGCCGAAGAGGCTCCAGTTGAGGAAACACCGGCCGCTGAAGCCGCTGCCGACGAAACCGCTGCAGCTGAAGAGGCTCCGGCCGCCGAAGAAGCTCCGGCTGAATAAGCGCTTACACAATACGCTTACAAAATAGCATGTAGGAAGGGCCGCTTTCGCGGCCCTTTTTTTATTTCACTATGTCTATGAGTTCTTGCTGGGTATGTATGCCCAGTTTATGGTAGATGTTGTTCATATGCGTCTTTACCGTGTGGCCAGATATGACAAGCGTCTCCTCTATATAGGTACTGTTGTGCCCGCTGGCCAGCATAGTGAACACCTCACGTTCCCTTGGCGAGAGCCCGTTGTGGTCGGCTATGTCCCTGCAGCGGTCGTTGAAGTCGCGCCTGTTACTGGTGTTCGCGATATTGAACAGCCTGTGTACCTCTTCCCACGACATGATGAACTTTATCGCGAAGTACAGCAGTATTATGCTGGCGATGATAGCCGAGACCACCACGATGGCGTATATGTTTATATCGCCGTTGGGTGTTGATAAGAACAGGAGCCCTATACCCCAGCCAACTATAAGGCCTATAAGGTTGCATAGCATCGCTATGGGGACGTATCGGCTGCCGGCTATGTTCTGTGGCGATACGTTGTCAGAAACGGTGACTATTATAGTCCCAAGATACACCATGAACGCCGCGACCATTATGCTTGAGTAGAAAGCCTGGGCGCCGAACCCCAGAAACGACGTTGGCATTATGGTTATGCCTATTACCACGGCGCTTATCTGCTGTAATCTGAAGTTCTTAGTGGCCGCTTTAGAGAACGTGCTGTATAGACACGCTACGACACATGCCACAAGGCAAAGTACGGCGAATACGAAAAACGATGAGTTCTCTATGCTGTACAGTAAGCTCACGGCCATAGCCGCGCCGCAGATAATGGCGAACGCGAACACGGACACCATATTAAGTATGAAGCTCCTTATCTCACTGCTGCGCATCTTGCTGTTTACGTCGTTTGTCAACGTTGAACTTGCCACTATTAGCGAAGCCAGTGTCTGGTCGCCCTCCGCATTCACGTCATCGTCGGCACTCGCGCCATCCGGCGCGTCGCCCGTCCTTGCACGCTCGCTACGTATGCCCACAAGCGAGCATATGGTCCCCACTATTGGGAGCATGGCGTATAGCACTAACGCCGCTATGGTCATGATGCTTATGGTTATAAGGAATATGACCATTGAAGCCACGAGCCCAAACGATATTACCGTTGTTACCTCGCGCCTGCGGAACGCGACAATAGAACCCGTAAGCTGTACGAGCAGCATTCCGAACCCGATGCCGGACAAAGCGGACGGCGCGAGTTCCGTTACGTACGAATAATCTATATCCATGAAGCTCAGTGCCGCCGGCATGCAGTTCATGGGCGTTAAGATGATGATGACTACGCACGATGCCGGATAGCTGACCAGCTTCTTGAACCCTGCCGGCGCTATAACGCTAATGCCAAACGGTATAAGCGCCGTGATAAGGCTGGATAATATCAAGCCGAAGTGATGATATGGTCCCGGGGTGTTCAGGTGGAACGGGTCCATGACGATGCTCTGAAAACCAAGCACCAACCATGACCATGTAGCGGCGAAGGCTATGGTCGCGACGATAGTACGCTGGTTGAACAGAACACTTCTACTCTTAGTTTGCACCATATTCCCCGATTAATATTCCACAAAAAAATATTATCTAGATATAATACAGCAAAGCTGAAAACTTTGCAAACTATGGGGTTTTAGAGTGTTATATGC
>JAISJA010000080.1 GCA_031261765.1 Coriobacteriales bacterium
GCCAGCGGCACCTCTCCGTACAGCACTGACTTCAATTCTGCCACCGCCCTGGCCGCGACCGTCCTGACCAGCAATAGCCCCGACCAGAAAGCCGCAAGTGCCGGAACCGACGAAATACCCGCCCCGCGCGCCGACAACTACGTCTACTACTATGTGCCATCCTATGTTGGATTCAACGTCTCGCCAACCGCCACGGCAAGTGGCGACGAGCTCGACAACACCCTTACCCTTGCGCCCAGCGTAAGCACCACTTATACCATCTCCACCAACACTAACTGGGGAGACTACCAGGACGGCAGTGACTCGGCCTCAGACGCCCTGCCAGACCACTGTATCGTCGTCGCGCCGACAGCTTCAAACGTCACGGTCACCCTGGAAGTGACCGACGATGTCGACTGCGAGCCTGCCTACGGTAGCACGGCCGACGGCACCCATAGTCCGGCTCCGGACGGAATCAAGATAGAGGACCCATCCGGCGTGACCGGCACGACCCTGGTGCTAGACGTTGACTCCGGCAAAGCCTGCCGCACGGTTGGCGCCGATGACGGCCAATCTAATGGTTGGGCCGGCGTTTGCGTCAGTTCTGGCACCAGCCTCAGCGTAAACGGCGAAGGCGGCCTCTATGCTGAAGGCTCTAAGTTCGCTCCCGCCATCGGTGCCGACTCCGGCGCCGGTCAAGTTTGCGGCAGCGTCACCCAGAGCGCAGGGCAGGTAGTGGCTTATCTGCCAAGCGGCGCCGAGAGCGCGGTAATCGGCGGCAGCCTCAATCCAAGTACCGCGAGCACGCCCATCCCCAGCGGCAGTCTTAGCCTCTCTGGTGGCACGTTGATTGCCTACAATCCAGCGTCTAGTTCTGCGCATTGCGCTCTCAGTAGCTTTAAAGTCCAGGACGCCGACTTTCTTTGCGTCGACGGCAGCGGCACGACGCCGGTTTTCACAACCAGCTCGGGCGGAGCCGTTCCAACCACAGAAGACGGCACGACCGCGCTATATCCATGTTACGTTCCAAACACATGGGCAAACAGCGGCACGGTCAGCGTTCCCGATGGCGTCCCTGCAAGCGGTAGCGGTAGCGCTAGTGTTTACACGGCACAAATGGCAGATCTTTCTGCCTTGCTTAACACCGGGGTTTCCGGTAGCGCTACGGACAGTCTGACCCAGGCTGACGGCCTTGCCGCATGCCTCTGGCTACCTGGGGCAGCCTATGACGCTAAAGCCAGCACCCCCAGCTACTACGATGCCTACACTGGTATAACGCTGGCTGATAGTAGTAGCGCCGACGTTACCCCGGCTTCGGGCCTGCTCGCCAACGTCAATAACGTCCTTATGCCTTATACCGCCTCGCCCGACGTTGCCGGCACCGCCACCTATGACGAAACGAATCTGGTGCAAGCATCCACATTGAGCCTTTCCGGTGGAAGCGCGTTGTTAAACCTTAACCCCACCCTGGGCGATCTGCTCAATCAAACTACGGTTACGAACAGTGCCAACGCCCAGGTCAAGTCCAACTTGGGCGTAGGCTACCAAGCCCAAATCATGGTCGTTGGAAACAGCACTGCCATGGTTCGCGCTGACGGCGGAGCTGCCACGATACCTGGCCTGGCGTCAGACGGCCCTCTCACAATCGCCAACGCGGAAGACGGCGTTTGGGCCTACTACCTCCAGGACGGCGACAATCCCACTCCTGCCGACGTTCTCGCTGATTGGTGGGCGCCCACGCCCAGCCAGATCCCCGGCGCCGCGCATAGCTGTATCCATTATGGCCCCGCTATCGGTAACGCTATCGATCCGCTCGGCAGCCTGCAGCTCGACTTCGCAATGAAGGCCGATGACGCCCAGGCCGCCGGTATCTACCATACGAACGTCGAAGTCACCGTGACCGCCGCTCCATAAAACCTCGGTGACGTTTTATCGGGTATCCCATTCAGGCGATAAGCCGACATCGGCTCCGGGTAGTCCGCCAAAGCTTTCTTATTAACTATGCTATATTTAGTAGGATATTGTAATTAGTTATATATTTTTAGGAGGAGAGATGTTCTGTCCAAATTGTGGCACTAACGTGCCTGAGGGGGCCAATACGTGTCCTAATTGTGGAACCGCGATAAACGCAGCGCCAGCAGGTGCCGCGCCGCAGGCGCAACCCGTCGGCCAGGCTCCGCAGCCGGCCGCCCAACCACAGCCCGCCGCCCAACCGCAGCCAGTCCAGCCCGTAGTAGTACCCAAACCTGGCCAGCAGCAAGGCCAGCCACAAGGCTCTACGGTTAACGTGAACGCCACGTTTACTTCCGGTCCCAAACCAAGCGGTGACATCGACTCTACGTCGAAGGGTTTCGCAATCGCGGCGCTTTGCTGCGCCATAGGCGGATTCATCATAAGCTGGTTCCCCTATGTCGGTTTTATCGGCATAATAGCAGAGATAGTCGCCATAGTGCTTGGCGCCCTTGCCATGAAGAAGATTCCCAAGGGTATGCCTTATCACACCATGGCGGTGGCAGGCGTCATCATAGCCATAGTGCTGTTCGCTATATCGATCATAGCGGTAATCGCCCTATGTGTCTGCGCGGCCTCTCTTATCGGTGGCGCCGCATCAAGCGCTGGAACGCTGGCATCGCTATCAAGCTACTTCCTGTAAGATTGACCTTAAACGCGCTTGCGCCATAATGGCGTGGGCGCGTTTTCTCATTTTATGCTCCCATACGTTCACATCTTCGGTATAACCATAGGCCTTTACGGCGTTATGGCCGTAGTCGGTATATTCGCGGCTTGTATATGCGCGTATTTCCTGTGCAAAAAAGCAGATATTGACGTTGCCGATGAGATCCTGTTTGCGGTAGCCGTGCTTATAGGCGGAGCCGTTGGCAGCGTAATACTATATGGCATAGTCAACATCCCATATATCGTGCAGACGTTGTCAGACGCCTCGGCGTATCCAAGTACCGTCGCTTTTTTGGGCGCCATCGCGCAGGGTTTCGAGGGTTTCGTGTATTACGGCGGCCTTCTGGGCGCGATCGTTGGCGTAGTGGTATATGCCAGGTTAAGCCATACCAGCACCGCCACATGGCTTGACATCTTCGCCGTTTGTATGCCGCTGTTCCACGCGTTTGGCCGCATAGGTTGTTTTTTGGGCGGCTGCTGCTATGGCATGCCGTCGCCATTTGGATTCACGATGACGAACGACCCCATAACTATCGCCAACGGCGTGCAACGCTTTCCTGTGCAGCTGCTTGAGAGCGCCGCGGAGTTCGTCATATTCTTAGTGATTCTATATATGTACAAGAAAGGCATATGCAAAAAGCGCCTCATATTCGTATATTTCATCTTATATGGCATCGTCCGTTTCTCAGACGAGTTTTTGCGCGGCGATTATTACAGGGGATTTCTGGGCCCGCTGTCCACGTCGCAATGGATAAGCATAGTGCTTATAGCCGTCGCCATATTCGCATTCGTACGCCAGCGCGTAAAGCGCCAATCATCTGTCCTTTAAACCCATACCACCTCTCGGACACCCAAAAGTTAACCTTGACAAACTTCAGCCCATGCCGTATGATAAAAAGTAAGCCAAAGCTAACTTTTAGCTGTTAATCTTTAGCAGCTAACTTTCAACAGATAGTGTGGACACAAGCAAACGAAGCGGTAGGACGTGAAGGAGAGCAATGACACTTGCTGAAGCAAAAGCGGGGGAGCGCCACCTTATAGTGCGGTTGGCAACCGACCTGAAGTTACGCCAGAAGCTGGAGGCCATGGGCCTTGTACCCGGCCAGGGCGTGAACGTGATAAACTCCACGGGTGCTGGTAAGGTAGTAGAAGTGAAGCACTCACGGCTTGCCATAGGAATGGATTTAGCCAAGCTAATGGAGATAGAGTAATGAAGATAGCACTTATCGGCAATCCTAACGCAGGGAAGACTACGTTGTTCAACGAGCTGACCGGCGCGAACCAGCACGTTGGCAACTGGCCCGGAGTCACCGTCGAGCGCAAAGAGGGTAAGATACGCTCGCAATACGGCTCGGGCGACATAGTGGACCTGCCCGGCATATATTCGCTCTCGCCGTTCTCTATGGAAGAAGTAGTCGCACGCGACTATATAGTGCAAGAACAACCAGACGTCGTGGTGGACATAGTGGACGCCACTAACCTGGAGCGCCAGCTTTACCTGGCAGTCCAGCTCATGGAGATGGACGTACCGCTTGTCATCGCGCTTAACATGATGGACGAACTGGAGCGCAAAGGCGAGACCATAGACACGACGAAGCTCTCGCACGACTTCGGCGTGCCGGTCATACCCATCTCGGCCGCGCGCAAACAAGGCCTTGACGTGCTTATATCGGCACTGCCACACGCTACGCGCCCAAAGCGCCACGACCTGCCAAACGCCTCGCTGGAGCGCCTCATAGCGCGCACCGAGAGCATAATACACGAGCACCTTGACGCCGAACACCAGCTTGACATAAGGCACTCAGAACACCACGGTCGCTGGCTGCCCGGACGCCACGGGGCCTTTGGCGGCCCCGGCGGCATAGGCGGCCCGGGAGGGCGCGGCGCGGCCGCCAATATAGCCGCCGCGGCTAACGCGCGTAGCGAGGCCCTTAAGATACACGACGCGATGGTCAACCGCCACGTGCAACACTCCCACGACGCCATGCACGCGCATGCCGGTCATGCCGGACAGGGCGCTTGGCCGGGTGCCCGTCGCGCAGACAACCTGGACCGCGGTATGCACGCGCCGGTGCCCAACTTAGACGAGCACTATATAGAGTACACGAAGGCGGGCTTCCCCATACATTGGTCGGCCATAAAGGTGCTTGAGTCAGACGACCTCGTTTTGAAGCAGCTAACGCTAGACGACGACACGTTAAAAGAGATTAACGCGCTTAAAGACGCGTTCGAGCGCGAGCACATGCTGCTTTGTACGGCGTTCGCGGACGCCCGCTACAAGTACATACACGACCTCCTTAAAGACGTCATAGCGCCTTTCAAGCCCTCGCGTACAGACCGTGTCGATAAGATACTTACTAGCCGCTGGGCGGGAATACCCATATTTTTGGTGATAATGTTCCTGATGTTCCACCTGACGTTTTCAGAGTCGTTATTCGGCTCGCCGCTCCCAAGCCCGGGCGTCGCCTTGCAGGACCTCATGCAGATGTTCCTTAACTGGGCTTCCAGCAGTATATCCGTACTGTTCGTGGACGGCAGCTGGGCGCAGAGCCTGGTCGTTGACGGCATATTCGGCGGCGTGGGCACGGTGCTTAGCTTCGTGCCGCAGATAGTGCTCATGTTCCTGTTCTTAACGCTGCTTGAGGACTGCGGCTATATGGCGCGCGCGGCCTTCGTCATGAACCGCCTGTTCAAGCGCTTCGGCTTGTCCGGTAAGTCGGCCATGCCCATGCTCATGGGCTTTGGCTGCAACGTGCCTGCGGCCATGGCGTGCCGTACGCTTGACAGCGACCAGGACCGCAAGACCACGCTCATGCTGGTCCCGTTCATGTCATGCTCCGCTCGTACGCCTATATTCCTCGTGTTCGCAGGCGCGTTCTTCCCCAGTTATGCCGACTTCGTGCTTTTCGCGATGTACATAATAGGAATCGTACTGGCGCTTATCACAGGTGTTATTGTAAAGAAGTTCATATTCAAAGGTGCGTCTAACCCGTTCATAATAGAGCTTCCACGCTACCGCGCGCCGCGTGGCCGCTCCGTTGGCCTTACGCTTTGGGATAAGTTAAAGGACTTCCTGCAGCGTGCGGCGACCATAATATTCGTAATGAGCATAGTCGTTTGGTTCCTGTCGAACTTCGGCTGGACGAACGGCACGTTTGGCATGGTGGATATGGGCGTTTCCATGATGGCCGGCATAGGCAACTTCATAGCGCCACTGTTCACGCCCGTGGGCTTCCCGTTCTGGACCGCGGCGGTGGCCATCCTGGCCGGCTTCATAGCCAAGGAGTCCGTCGTGGGCACGCTGGGCGTGCTGTTTGGCGCCGGCGGTAGCACCAATGACACCGGAAGCGGCCTTAGTGCGGCAGTGCTCTCAGCCGCCGGTTTCACTCCGTTGGCGTCGGTGGCGTTCATGGTGTTCTGTCTGCTATACGTGCCGTGCGTGGCGACCGTCGCCACGCTCGCGCGCGAGTTCAACTCGTGGAAGTGGACCGTGGGACAGATATGCTACTCGGTCGTGGTCGCCTACATAATGGCGTTCATAGTCTACCAGGGCGGCATGTTGCTGGGATTGGCATGATGCGCTGCTGCCCCGTCATTCCGGGCTTGACCCGGAATCCACGGAAGCAGTTGCAGCATATAAAGGCGTTACAAGAAGGTACTAGTTATAGGAGCGTAAAATGGTCGGATACATAATAGCCATAGTGATAATAGCGGCGGCCGTTGCGTGCGTCGTCTACCGTATAGTGCGGCGGGTGCAAGGCAGGCCGGTCCAGTCGTGCTCATGTTGCAGCCAGTGCGGAAGCTGCCCTATGTCGAATGGTCACATGTCTGATTCTGGTTCTGGGGGTCGACAGTCCAGTGGACTGTCGACAGGCGGCAGTGGCCATGAAGGCCGCGGGTGCCGCCCCGGGCCGGAGGCCGAGCGCGTATGCTCGAGCGCTCTTTGCTCAGCAGGAGCGCGAACAGGGGCCCCAGGTTCTGAATCAGATATGCGACCATTTGACAAGGCATGTTTTCATACTGATTTCCTGGACCAAAGGGAAGTTTAAGATGTGCGCGCAAACCAAGACCGCTAACGGCGCGGCCGCGCCAGAGCTGTCCGCGTCCCTTGAGGACTATCTGGAGGCCATATACCAGATAGGCGGAGAGCATGGCGCCGTTCGTTCCGTGGACCTGGCCGCGAAGCTTAACGTCTCGAAGGCAAGCGTAAGCAAGGCGCTCGTCGCACTAAAGGCACAGGGGCTTATCGACAAACCGTATTACGGTGGCATAACGTTCACGGCCGCCGGTGCGACGTACGCCTCGCGCGTGTTGGAGCGCCACCACGTGCTGTACCATTTCCTCATAGACGTGCTTGGCGTGGCGCCTGACGTAGCCGCGCGGGAAGCCTGCGACATGGAGCATGCCATAAGTGACGACACGCTGGAGCGGTGGACGGCGTACATGAAGGAGAATTTCTCGAAATCGCGCTGATTGGGGGCGTAGCCAATCGCGCTGGCAATCGCGCTAAACTCCCGCGCAAAACGTATGTGCGAATTGAATATCTGCTATAGTATTCTACTATGTATGTTTATCTAACTGAATAGAGGTATTTTGGAGACAAGCAGTAAGAAACTCGACGACGCGAAGGTCGAGATAACGGTAAAGGTCCCCGCAAACGACGTGGACAACGAGTTCAAGAACGTGTATAAAGAGGCCGGTAACGTGCGCATACCGGGTTTCCGCAAAGGGCGTGCCCCTCGCAAGATCCTGGAGAACGCATACGGCGGCAAGGACTATTTCCGTGCCAAGGCCACCGACGCTATCGTGGAGTCCAGCGCGCTTATCGCCATAGACGAAGAGGGATACGTGCCCATAGGCACGCCCGACTTCCCTGAGTTCGATATGGCAAGCGAGGGGGCCGACTACGAATACAAGTTCACGCTTGAGGTAACGCCGCAGATGGAGCTTGAGTCATACGACGCCGTGAACATAGAGCTGCCGTCAACGGAGCCAACGGAAGAACAGATTAACTCGCGCATAGACACGTTGCGTGAGTATTACGTCACGTATGAGGAACCAGAAGAAGAGGGTGGCGAGAAGGTAAAGAAGCTCCCTGAGCTCACGGACGCCTGGGTCAAGGAGACGCTGGAGTTCGACGGCGTGGACGACCTGAAGGCGCGTGTCGCCGACTCCATACGCTCCAACAACGAGGCCACGCATGACACCGTGAAGCAATACCTCGTATCTGCCGAGCTTGCGAACCGCCTTAAGGGCGAGCCACCGGCATAGATGATAGAGCAGACGGAGAAGAACAACTCCCAGGACATGTACCGCTCGTTGCAGGCCAGGCATACGACGCTTGACGCGTATCTGGCAGAGATAGGCGAGGACGCGAAGCAGTTCCATGAGGAAATGCACGACCAGGCCGAGCAGAACACGAAAGAGGCCCTGGCCCTTGACGCGCTTGCCCGCCATCTTAAACTCGGCGCCTCTGAAGACGAGATCTTAGACGAGTTCAAGAAGACCGGCACGGCCGACCCCGAGGCGCTTATGGAGAACTGGCGCCAGGCAGGGCGCCTGTCAGAGATACGTGAAGGCATATTAAGAATGAAAGCGTCACGTCACGCAATAGACACCGCCGTGATACATGAGCCTGGTACACTAGAGAAAGAGCAGGAAAAGGAAACCGCGAAAGCGGCCAAGTCTAAGTCCAAGGCCAAGGCGGCGGATAAAACGGCGGATAAAGCGGACGACTGGTCTGACGCGAAGAAACCGGCCGCTAAGAAGACAACCGCGAAGAAACCGGCCGCGAAGAAGGCTGCCGATAAAGACGCGAAGGCCGACAAAGCGCCTGCCAAGAAGAAAACCGC
>JAISJA010000042.1 GCA_031261765.1 Coriobacteriales bacterium
TTACGTCATCCCGGGCTTGACCCGGGATCCACGCTTTGTCAGTCCAGGTTCCGGCGTAGGCGTTAAAGCTCTGGCATTCCCGCGACGGTCTCGCGGTACTCGTCTATAAGTCCGGCGAATATATCCGCCAGCGGGCGCACCTCGTTCAGCATGCCCGCGACCTGACCTGCCATGAACGACCCGTTGTCCTTATCGCCGTCCCGCACGGCCAGCGTAAGCGATCCAAAGCGCAGGGCCTCAAGCTCGGCCATGTCCGTAGACTCGTTCTCTATACGCGCGCTCTCCCTGGCCTTCTTCGTCTTTAGCACGCGCACCGGCGCACCCTTAGAACGCCCGGTAACTATGGTGCCGGTATCCTTTGCTGAAAGCAGCATCTGCTTGTAGTTCTCGTGTATTGGTGCCTCGTCGCTTGCCAGCACTATCGTGCCCACCTGCGCGCCTATGGCACCCATGGCGATAACCGCGGCCAATTGCCTACCGCTGGCGACCCCGCCTGCCGCTATAACCGGTATGTTCACGGCGTCAACCACCTGCGGCACAAGCGCCATCGTGGTCAACTCTCCTATATGTCCGCCGCTTTCGGTGCCCTCGGCTACCACGGCGTCGGCCCCGCACCTCTCCATAAGCTTGGCTAAAGAAGCGCTTGCGACCACGGGAATGACCTTTATACCGGCGTCCTTCCAGGCTTTCACGTATTTCGCGGGGTTTCCAGCGCCCGTGGTTATGACGGCCGGTTTCTCCTCTACCAACATGTCCGCCAGCTCCTGGACGTCTGGCGCCATCAACATGACGTTCACGCCAAACGGCTTGTCGGTTATCTTACGCGCTATATGTATCTGCTCGCGCGTCTCTTCCGCCGTTAGCCCGCCTGACGCTATTATGCCAAGCGCTCCGGCGTTCGCGACCGCCGCGGCGAACTCGCCCGTGGCTATGCGCGCCATGGCGCCCTGTATTATCGGATACTTTATTTTCAGAAATTCGTTTAACAGCACAAAACTCCCTTTCGTTTACATACCAATTCGCACACCGGTTAGCGCACTTGTCTGCCGCACTTGCCTGCGCGTCCGCTTCCACTTCGCCTGAAATTAACGTGCATATATATCATAGCAAAACCGATGTTCCCGAATATGGTAAACTAATAAGTCTATGTGTCTTGGCCGTAACCAAGACTAGATAAGGAGAACAAATGAAAACAGGAATCCATCCAGAATACATGGAGTGCACCGTAACGTGCTCGTGCGGTAACACTTTCAAGACGCGTGCCACTAAGCCAGAGCTCCACGTAGAGCTTTGCAATGAGTGCCACCCGTTCTATACAGGCCAGCAGAAGTTCGTGGATACCGGCGGACGTGTACAGCGTTTTGCCGATAAGTTCGGTAAGGCCGCCCAGAACGTAGCCGAGAAATAAGCAGCCAAGCGCGCTGAGCATAAGGCTGCTACCGAGAAAGCCGAGGCAGAGGCGAAGGCCGCACGCGACGCGAAGGCCGCCGCGAAGGCCAAGAAAGCAGCCGAATACGCTGAGAAGGCCGCGAAGGCAGAGGCCGAGAAGCCGGCAGAGCCCGTCGAGGCCGCCGCAGACGCAGCCCCCGAGGCCGCCACAGACGCAGCCGCAGAAGCCGCCACAGACGCCGCCCCCGAGGCCACGGCCGAGCCAGCAACAGACGCCGCTCCTGAGAACGCGGCGGAATAATGCAAGTAGAACTTCTGTACCACACAGAAAACCCAGAGCGTGCCGTGGCAACCGCGGCGCGCTGATGTTATGCGCCGGTGGGCGCGGCGGAGCTCATGGAGGGCATGAGCGACGAGAAGGCGCAAAGCGTCCTTAAGACCATCATGGGCAGCGGCCATTACTCGGCGCTGGAACACGCGTCATACACGTTTGCCGTAGAGGGCGTAAGCCGCTCGCTTACGCACCAACTGGTGCGCCATCGCCTTGCCAGCTATAACCAGCAAAGCCAGCGCTATGTTAAATACACCGGCGAGCCAGAGGTCATAGAACCGGGCAGCGTAAGCGATGACCCTGATACCCACGCCACGTTCAACGCCGCCATAGAGGCGGCATATAGTGCGTACAAGGCGTTGCTGGACGCGGGCATACCGGCGGAGGACGCGCGCTACGTGCTTCCCAACGCCTGTGCTACTAAGATAGTAATCACCATGAACATACGCGAGCTTCTCCACTTCTTTGAACTGCGCTGCTGCCACAGGGCGCAATGGGAGATACAAGAACTTGCGAACCGCATGTTAGCGCTCGCGAAACCAACGGCCCCGTTCATCTTCATGGACGCCGGCGCGCCGTGTATACGCGAGGGTTGCCACGAGGGTAAAATGACGTGCGGGCATCCTTTCCAGAAGATAGAGCGTAAGTAAACATAATGGCTCGCGGAAGTGATAAAGCGGGCTTTTCATGGTTCCTGGTAAGCGTTGCAAGGGGGCTGGCGCTGTTCCTTGCCGTCTATGCGTTTCTGTCGCTGTTTGGCATAGCGCAGGGCAGCACGTATAACCAGAACATCTGGTGGATTGACTTAACGTTTTTGCCAACGCCTATAGGGCTTTTGCTACAGGGCCTGCTTGTGGTGGCGCTGGCGTTGTTCGTCATACACGTTCCCAAGCGCTTTGCCGAGCGCATACCCTGTGCGGTCATGTGCGTGGTGTTCATGTTATTCGCGGTTGCCAACACGGCATCTGTGTATAACGAGGCCCGCATAGGCACCATATCGCTTGGCTTCCCGGTTCCGTTCTCGCTTTTCATAGCTATGGCGTTCGCGATATTGGCATGTGCTATCATGCTAGGGTGCTATTCTTGCCCTACCTGGAAGGAACCGCGCCACTGGTTGGCTTTCTTTACGGAGATAATAGTGGGGCTTATCTTCGTGGTGCTGTTCCCGCTGGGGCAGATATACTGCTTTGGCACTACCGACTACAGCGCGCGCGCGAACGTGGCGGTGGTCTTTGGAGCGCAGGTGCTGCCGGACGGCACCCCGTCAACGGCGCTTAAGGGCAGGCTGGACAAAGCCATAAAGCTATATGACCAGGGCTACGTGTCAGCGCTTATAATGAGCGGCGGCATAGACGTGGACAACGTTAGCGAGGCCGCGGCCATGCGCGACTACGCGGTGGATAACGGCGTTCCGGAAAGCTCCATACAAATTGACGAGTACGGCAACGACACGCAGGACAGCGTAATGGATACGTCTTCCATGATAACCAAAAGCGGGTACAAGAAGGTAATAGCCGTAAGCTCGTATTATCATCTGGCGCGCATAAAGATGCTCTATTTAGATGAGGGCATAAACGTGCTGACCGCTCCTTCTGCCGATAAAAGCGAGGCCGGTTCGGCTTTTTACAGCATGTTACGCGAGATTCCGGGCTGGTGGTACTACTGGCTTGACGGGCTTGGTTTCCCCGTTGCCGAAATGGGCATCAAGGCATAAGCACCCCTCTACGTCATTCCGGTACCCCTCTACGTCATTTTGGGCTTGACCCGGAATCCACGCGAATCCACATACGCTCGCGGCTGCGGCAAGCACCGTAAAAGCGGTAGAATATACGTATCCGTAAAATACACCCTAAACACAGCACGGAGGTATGGTATTGGCTGCGAATAAAGCCAAGAAGACTAAGAAAACCACTGCAAAGAACAATAGCGGCACCGCCGCGCGCAACGCGCGCAAGGCCACTGGTAAATCCGCGTCCAAGCAGGTGGTGAAGGTGTCTAACCAGACGGCGGCCATAGCCGGCAAACACGCTGCCAAGGCGGCCCGCGCGGCGGGCGGGCGGGGTGGAGCTGGCGGCAACGCGGGCGGCGCGCGCCTTTCGCAGCAAGCGCCTGGCCAGCAGTTCCAACAACCCATGGGCGTACAGCCCGGACCCGCGCCCATGTTCGGCAGCCGCACTATAAACGACATCATAGGCGTTATCATCGCCATTATCGCCATAGTCATATTCATAGCGGTCATTATGCCCGGTAACGCGCCTTTATCCAAGGTGACAAGCGGCTTCTTCAAGATGGGCTTTGGGGTTGGCGCGTATGTGCTGCCGGTGTTGCTTATAGTATGGGCGGCCACGTTCTTCATACGTCAGCGCATACCGTCGTCCTCTTGGCGGCTTGGTATAGGGCTTGTCGTCATATTACTTGCCATATTAGGGCTTGTGGCCATAAGCACGCCGCGTAGCAACATAGACCCGTCCATGATAATAAACACCGCCGAAGTCGCGTCGCACGGCGGCTACGTTGGCGGCGCGCTCGCGTGGATGTTCGACTCGCTTGTGGGCACGGTGGCCACGGCCGTCATATGCGTGGGACTCATAATCGTTGGCCTCATAATAATAGGGTTTTCCATAACCGGCCTGGTCGACCGCATAATAGGCGCCATTCGCGGACGTAACGGCGCAAACGGGTTAGACGCGCAGCAACAGGCCATGCAGGCGCAGGCCGCGCAGAACATGCAGGCCATGGGCGCCTACGGGCTGCCAATGCCGCAGTCGGGCCCATATGGGGCAGGCGTACAGGGAATGCCCGGGGCACAGGGGGCCTACGGCGCCGCGGCGGGTGCGGCCGGCGCTCCCGGCATGATGGGCTTTGTGCCACCGGCGCAGACCACGGCCGTGTTGAGCCCCAATGGCCTTAGCGCGCGTTTGGGCGGGGGCAATTCCAACGACAAGACGCAGAATATGTACGAAGGCGCTTTCAGTGAAGGCGCACAAGGTAAATTACCTTTGGATAAAAGCGCGAACGGCCAGGCGAACGCCAACGCCGAGACGTTGAAGTTCGGCGGCGACTATGGCCTGGACGACGCGGCGGAAGGCGCCGGGACAGCCGGTGCGGCGGCCATAGGCGCGGCCGCCGGAGCCGCGGGCGCCGCCGCGGCCGGTGCAGGCGGCAAGAGGGGAAAGAAGAACCGTAACGGCAAGTCAGCCGGCGCAGGCGGCCCAAGCTCCGGTGCAAACGGGTCCGGCTCCGCTTCTGACGGCCAAGCGATTGACAGTGACCACGCAGGCGCAGGTGCGGGCGACGGCCAGGAGCCAGATTTCGTGTTGCCGTCCATGTCGCTTTTGCGCGTATCGAAAGAAAAAGCGAAAACGCGGGCAGGCACGCGCGCGTTGCGCACCACGGCCGAGCGCCTGCAGGAGACGCTTGAGGAGTTTGGCGTGGAGGGCAACGTCGTGGGCTGGCAAAGCGGGCCCACGGTAACGCTGTACAAGATAAGCCTGGGCGAGGGCGTGCGGCTAAACCGCGTGACCGCGCTGCAAGACGACATACAGCTTGCGCTTGCCGCACTTGCCGTGCGTATAGTAGCGCCAATACCGGGCACGTCGCTTGTTGGCATAGAGGTGCCAAACGAGACACGCAACAACGTGCTTTTGGGAGACGTGCTGCCATACGCGGAGCCCGGCGTGCTGGAGCTGGCCATTGGCAAAGACGTGGAGGGCGACGCTATATGCGCCGATCTGGCCAAGATGCCACATCTGCTTATAGGCGGGACCACCGGTTCGGGTAAATCGGTGGCGATAAACTCGATGATAATGTCCATACTTATGCGTTGCACACCGGCAGACGTGCGCATGATACTAATAGACCCCAAGCGCGTGGAGCTCTCGCTATACAACGGCATCCCGCATTTATACGTGCCCGTGGTCACCGACGCGCAGCAAGCAGCC
>JAISJA010000078.1 GCA_031261765.1 Coriobacteriales bacterium
GGCGGTTATACAGGCAGGGCAACGGGCTCCAAGCTCATAGACTCCATAGAGTTAACCGGAGACCTTAATGCCAGCACATATCTTGGCATAGAGTGGATAGCCGATTGCCAGGGCGGCGGCGTAGTCGCGAAGAAGGACACTGGCACGGTAAGCCAGGGCGAAGCAGCCCGGATACATTGGGTAGCCAGTACATATAATGGCGCCTTTGGAGACGAGCCGACTATCCCGTTTACGGTGGGGCCAAGCAGTGCCAATACTACGGACTACGTGCTGGGCACCACGCCGAATATATACGTTGCCGATGACAGCCAAGGCGGTTCGTCCAACGGTGCAGGAACGCTTGCAAGCCCGATAGATTCCATAGCCAAGGCGGTAAGCCTTGCTACTTTGGGTGGCAACACGACGACTATATACGTAATGAGCGATATGACGGTAAACGACTCGGCGCTGGTGTTAAACGGTACCAACGTTAAGATATGTGCCTGTGATTCAAGCGGTGATACAACCAACGCGTCATGGACGCTCACGCGTGGCGCGAAACTAAGCGGGAACTCATATAACGGCAACAATATAGTATATTGCAACGCTAGTACATCATCAACGCAGCAAGCAAACTACGGCGGCACGCTGCCTATGATAACCACGCAATACAGTACGGACCCAACATTGGCGAAAACGCTGGAGATAGACAATCTGACGATTGACGGGAACTCTGGAAGTTCTGCTGCGCTAGCCGGTGAGGTATACGCGACCGCCGTATACGTTACGTCCGGCGCAACGCTTACCATGAACGGGTCTGCCATACAAGATAACGGCGTTGTGTATTCCAGTGATAACGTTCGCGCCGCCGGTAACGATGACACTCCCGGGCTCATAGTACCCGGAAACAAGACGAGCGCCTTATACGCGTATGGCGACGGCATCAACGTCAGCGCCACGGGCTGCACGTTTGCGAACTGCATACAGGGCGATAACGGTGACGGCTCGGACGGTTATGGTGCCATTGCCGTTGGAGCCATAAGCGGTACGCACGCAAACACGCTACAACTTGCGAATTGTTATGTAGAAGACAACACGTCCGCGTGCCGCGGCGCCGGCCTGTCTATACTCTCAGGCTGGGGCACGTCGGCTATAACCGGATGCACCATAAGCGGCAATACCGTTACCGGCGATAATACGGCGAACACCACATACAGCGCCGGCGGTGGTATCTACGTTAACGATTCCGGCGCGGCGTTGACTATAGGCTCAAGTACGATAACGGGCAATACGGCCCTATATGGCAGCGGAATATGGCTTGGCAACGGAGAGCTTTATCTGGCCGCCGGTGCCAACATAGAGGGCAACGCCAAATCCACCGTTGACGGGTCCGCTACGAACGCCGATAGGCGCGGAAGCGCTATATACCAGGTAGGCGACGGATGCCGCATATACGTAACCGGAAGCGACGTGGTTATGGGGGACTCTACGGACCCGGGCCATGACGGGCTGTACCTGGAAAGCGACAATATCCCATACATACAGTGCAACCTTGGCGCCAGCGCCAGCCTGTGCATGGAGATGTTCGATAGGTACACGCAGCAGAACAACGCCGTGGTATTCTATAAGGATTCCAGCGTGCAAGGTGTGAACGTCGAGGAAGACGACTCGGCCTATATGCACTATGGCCGCGCCGTGTTCAACATAGAACGGCAAGACGGCGCGTACGCGAATTACTGGCTTGTCGCTACCAACACGACGGGCGTGTTCTACGTGGCGGCTCCGTTGGCAAACGGAACGAACCCAACGACTGGCGTTACATATGGTAACGACATAACCAATGACGGCAGCGACGCGGCCCACCCGATAGCTAGCCTTTGGCTGGCGTTCAGCGCGTCAAGCCCAGATTTAGCGACGCCAGGCGGCGCGGGTACCACGGTATATATAATGGACGACATAAGCACGGACCATACGAGCCTTGCCGCCCCTGACCAGGGTTCCGGGCTAGTGCGTGGCAAGACGTTCACGGTGCAGGCGGCGCCGTCTGCAGATTTGCAGACCGGTCTTATCGCCGACGATAATGGAGAGCCTACTATAAAGCGTGGCGCGGTATGGGACAACGGCATGGACTCAAACGAGTACATGATGCTTTACGCGGACAACAATTCTGACGTTACGCTTAAGGACTGCACGTGGGATAACGCCAATATAAGTGATGACGATACTCATGGTGGCATAGCCGTCGTACGTTCGCTTAACGGCAACAGCGCCACGCTGCATATGGAATCTGGCGCCATGAAGGACTTTGACGGCAGCTATGCCGTAGCGCTTGACGACAACGACGGGGCCATTGCCGCAGACACAAGCGGCAGCGCGGTATTTGACATGCAAGGCGGAGAGATAAGCGGTACAAGTGCCGCAAACGCGAAGGCCGTTTGGTTCGAGACCTCAGGTACTGGCACTAAAAACGTGCTGGACGTTGGCGGCGACGTGAAGATAGGCGGCACCGTTGACGACGCCGGAGTGTATTTCACCAACGGCACGCAGCAGGTGACGATAACGCAGGCGCTTGGTAGCGGCGCGGAGATAAACCTTGACACGCATGGTCTTAACGAAGGCCGTATAGTGGCGACAGATACGACCGCTACCGGTAATACCGCGAACGCGACCGACGCCGCCAAGTTCCTTAACTGGATGTACGCCGCTGAGGTTAATAGCGATAGTGCGACAAACGACAACGCGCGAAACTATATAGTACAGGCTAATACGACCGACGTATACGTGTCGTCTGATAACGCGGCGCTCGCCGGCGCGGATGGAGCGCCAACCGGTTCCGATAGTTCCGGAGACGGCAGCACGAGCAAACCGTTTGCCACGCTTGCGCATGCGTTGAGCATATTACCGCAAGGCTCGGGCCAAGCATTCAATATATACGTCATGAGCGACCTTACGATGACGGCGACCGCGGCGGTACAAGATAGCTGTGACGTCACTATCGCCTCGTGTGAGCCGTCTACCACGTCTGCGAGCGGATGGGCCGAGGGCGGGGACAATAAGGTAACACGCGCCGCGGCATCTGACTTGGGCCCCGGTGGCTCTGACTTCACGGGAGATATGATATCGCTTGACCGCGAGCAGGCATCGGGCGGATACGAGGCGGCCGCCACGCTTACGTTGAAGGATATAACGTTTGACGGTAACGGCGGCAACGTGACAACGGCCAACGGGCACGTTATAAAAGACACCGCAGATGACGTCACGCTTGGTAGTGGCAGCGTCATCACTGATAACACCATGGTGCAACCAAGCGGGTCCAACGTACAGGGTGGCGGCGCAGGTATATACGCTGCCGGTTTGCTTAACGACGCAAACGCCCCAGTAGCCCAGCTTACGCTTAACGGCGGGCAGGTTGTGGGTAACAGCGTTTCCGGCTCCCGCTATTACGGCGGCGGTATATACCTTGACGCTGGCAGCATTTGCACTATAAACAGCGGCAAGGTAGACTCTAACGTTAACAACGATAGCTCCGGCGGTGGCGTATATATGAACACCACGTATAGCGCCGCTCCCGCGCCAACGCTTAGCATGGCCGGCGGTGAGGTATCGTACAACAAAGCCCTGGTTTACGGTGGCAGCTCTTATGGTGGCGGCGGCGTTTATATGTCGCGCGATACGAGCTTCAACATGACCGGCGGCACCATAGAAGGCAACGCGGGGCTTAATGGTGCAGGCGTATGCGTATATGAGTCCGCTTTCACTATGAGCGGCGGCTCCATAAGCGACAATACGACGGACCTGGGCAGCGACGGCACTCCTGACGGGCCGGGCGGCGGCGTGGCCGTGCTGGCATATGACAGCGACGATCACGACGCTTCCTTCACTATGAGCGCGGGTTCCATAGACGATAACACGGCGCAAAGCGGTGGTGGCGTGTTCAATTGCCTTTACGACAACAACCACACCAAGAATCCTACAGCCACGGTCAATATATCGGGAGGCAGCATATCCGGCAACCACGCGATTGCCACTAACGCGTACGACGGGTTCGGTTATAACCAGAACTATAACCTTGCACGCGGCGGTGGAGTGACCAATTATTCGCAGGGTTCCGACCCCAGCCTTGTGGCGCTTACCGTCTTGAACATAACCGGCGGTACCATAACGGGCAACGACTGCACGTCTCAAAGGCAAAAAACCACTAACGGCGAAGGCGTATACACAACCGGTACGCTTAACGTTGGCGCGGACGCCAAGGTAGGTACGGACGCGTTGGATAACGGCGTTTTGCTTGGCGATACGGCACTGGACATAAACGTCACCGGCGACCTTAACAACGACGCGAATATAAACGTAGACGGCAAAGACGGCATAACTGAGGGCATGACCGTGGTTAAGGCCGCAAGCGGCGTGTCTGACCCTGACCCCGGCTTGTTCACTTCGCAGGTCATAGGCGCCTCGCTGGTGTCCGGCAGTGCCGCTACTTCTCCCGCTAGTGATGCTAGCATGCTAGTAGTCGCTGATACCCCAATATACGTGTCCAGCGCTACGGGACATGATTATGCGGATAAGGCCGGCGCTAACGGCGCCAACGGATATTTGGGCGCGCAGACACAGCCGTTGGCCAGTTTGAGCTTCTTTAACTACGTTGGGACTTATGGCAACACAGACGCCGGGTGTCCGGAGACCACGCTGTTCCCCACTATGGGGCACTACGACGTATATGTGACAGATGACATTACGGTATCTAACGCGCTTACGCTTAAAAGCGGGCAGGACGTTACGCTGGAGACCGATCCTGGCGCGCTGTCTGCAAGCGGCACCGCTTTGGCCACCATAGAACGCGCAAGCGGCTTTACCGGTGACATGTTCACTTTGGATCCGCGCAGCAACTATACCAACGGGGCCGGTGTCGGGCTCACTTTGCGGAATATAACCTTGGACGGCAACGCGCAAGGTTCTCAGGGAGCCCATACGCAATCGCTTGTCTATCTATATGGGAACAGCGGCGACGAGCCGTCTACCCTGGCCATAGCAGACGGCGCCACGCTTAAAGACAACCTTACCAACCAGCAGGGCGCCACATATGGTTGTGCGGTGTACCAGGGCGGTAACTATACTACTTGCAACATGACAGGCGGAAAGATAACCGGTTGCGGCTCGCCTTCTGGCGCCAGCTACGGCGACGCGGCGTATGCAGGCGCCGTATACCTTAACGGCGGCAGCTTCAACATGGCCGGCGGCACCATAGATAACAACCATGGTTCGCAGGCGGGAGCCATATATATGGGCGGTAGTGGTAGCGCCAGCATAGGCGGTAGCGCGGTTATCACAGGTAATTCTACTTATGATGACACGGCTGGGCACGGAAGCGCCATTTTGTATGACAGCACCGGCGCCCTGGACGTCTCAGGTTCCGCGCAGATAGGCACGTCCGCGTCTGACAACGGGGTTTATATAGATAACCAAACATACGCGCTTACACAGGTAGGCGACTTTAACAGCGACGCGAATATAAACGTACAGGGCAAAGCCAATTATGCGCAAGGTACCATCATAGCCAATAAAGTGGCCGCGTCCGGTTCGTCTTCGTCTGTGCCGATATATACCACGAACCTTGAGAGCGCATATTATAAGTGGCAGCCAAACGATTATCGCGTTATACCTGGTACGTCAAACGACTACGTCTTGGCAAGCGTAAAGAACCTGTATGTGTCCGCCGCGGGCAAGAGCCCTTCGGACGGAGGAACCGGGACGCTTGGTAACCCGTTTAAGACTATAGACGAAGCGATGGCCGAGGTGTCGTCGGCGGCGGGCGCT
>JAISJA010000009.1 GCA_031261765.1 Coriobacteriales bacterium
GAGGCGGACAATGATGCTTCCGGAGTCAACCTGCCGGAGCTCGTGTTGCCCATGTTGGGCCTGCAGCCGTCAAACACCGCGCCGTCCAAACAAGCGGCTCCGGTTAAGAAGGAGAAGAACCAACAGCAACAACAAAACAACACGCTTACTTACAGGAACCTTATAGGTTATGACAGCGCGCTTAAGGCCATGCGTAAGTTCGGTTTCATGGACGCCGGCGACAATGAATACAAGGACTTCGTGCAACAGGCCGAGAAGTTCCAGGGCGTTAGCGGCCCGGTGCTAAGCAACGCGTTTTTGTTCCGCGGGCCCTCGCGCGAGGACACGGCGCTTTTCGCCACTGCCACCGCCGGCGAGATAAACCCGTCTTCTATACAAGTTAGCATAGAGTCTGACGACAACAGCAACGGCGTCATAAAGGTCATGGGACCAATGCGCCGCAACGTGTGGGGCGCGCCACGTCCGGCGGACCTGCCAGACCCATGCGTGCTTCTGGTTAAGAACATAGACACGCTCAACAGCTTTTTAAACGGCCATGAGTCCAACATGAAAGGCGGCCAGCGTTTCATGGGCCCCGGCGGCGCGTATGAGGGATATTCACGCGGCTCGCTTAAGTCTGACATACTCATGCAATATAACATGCTAAGGTCATATCATCATATCGTGCTAATGGCAACCGTAAAAGACGATGGTGAGATAGATCCGGAGCTCGCGCGCATAATAGGCCCTATGGACGTGATAGACGTGCCGCTTCCAAACGTAGACGAGCGCAGGGACGTGCTCATACAGTTTGCCGAGGAGCACCCGTCGTTCCGCAACCTTAACTACCGCAAGCTCGCTTATCTGTCAGATGGAATGTCAAGGCACGACCTTGTTAAAGCGTCGCAGAAAGCCGTTGACGCCGCGTATCGCGAGTCTTTATCCACGAGGTTCCATCATCCGGTAACGGTAAACGACGTACTAACGCAGTTCGTGCCGTATGTGGACCACAAGAGCGCAACGTATAAGAAGATAGAGGACAGCCTTATAGCTGAGTTCGACCAAGAAATAAAGATACTCGACACATAGTTTATAATAACCATATGCAGATAACCCCTTATGAAGTAAAAGAGGCCCTGGCGATGGTCGCGGAGCACCATTTGGACATCCGCACCATTACACTGGGGCTTTCTATACGCGATTGCGCGCACGAGGATATAAACGAATGCGCGCGCCGCGTGTATGACCGTCTTACGAAGGCGGCAGAGACACTGGTTCCAACGGCAGACGCGCTCGCGCGTGAATACGGCATACCCATAGTGAACAAGCGTATATCTGTGACCCCGGTAGCAGAGGTATGTGCCGCCGCCGCGCATACGGCGGAGGACTTCGTGCCGGTAGCACAAGCGCTTGACCGCGCGGCGCACGAGGTAGGCGTTGACTTCGTTGGCGGCTTCAGCGCGCTTGTGCAGAAAGGCGCAAGCCGTTCAGACGAGAAGCTGATAGCGTCCATACCGCAGGCCCTGGCCAGCACAGAACGTGTTTGCTCAAGTGTGAACGTGGCGTCCACGCGTGCCGGCATAAACATGGACGCCCTGCTTACCATGGCGCAGACCGTGTTGGACACGGCGAACATAACCGCCAGCCAAAACGCCATAGGGTGCGCTAAGCTGGTCGTTTTCGCGAACGCCGTGGAGGATAACCCGTTCATGGCAGGCGCGTTCCACGGTAGCGGTGAGGCCGGCAAAGTCGTGAACGTTGGCGTAAGCGGTCCGGGCGTAGTGCGCTCGGTGCTCTCGTCAATGCCTAAAGACGCCGACCTTACGTCTATAGCCGAGGCCATAAAGGCCACGGCGTTCAAGATAACCCGCGCCGGCGAGCTTGTCGCCCGCGAGGCGTCGCGCAGGCTCGACGCGCAGATGGGCATACTGGACCTGTCGCTTGCGCCCACGCCGGCACCGGGGGACTCCGTGGCGCAGATATTAGAGGCGATAGGCGTTGGACGTTGCGGTGGCCCCGGCACCACGGCGGCGCTCGCTTTGCTTAACGACGCCGTCAAGAAAGGCGGCGTAATGGCGTCTTCGTCGGTAGGCGGCCTTTCGGGCGCGTTCATACCGGTAAGCGAAGACGCGCGCATGATAGAGTCCGCGCAAGACGGCGTGCTGTGCATAGAGAAACTGGAAGCCATGACAAGCGTCTGCAGCGTGGGACTTGACATGATAGCGGTTCCGGGCGATGTTGACGTAGAGACCATATTTGGCATAATGGCAGACGAGATGGCCATAGGCGTCATAAACAACAAGACGACGGCCGTGCGCCTTATACCCGCTATAGGCAAACACGCGGGTGATATGCTGGACTTTGGCGGGCTGCTTGGCAGCGCGCCTATAATGGACGTTAACCGCAACGCCGGCAGCGTGCTGGCGCATCGTGGCGGGCGCTTCCCGGCGCCCATAAACAGCTTGAAGAATTAAAGCGCGGGCAATGTTAACGCATAGTAAGGAGGTGCTGGGGTGAGTGCATAGGCGTTTGGACGCTGGCCGAAGTTGGTTGTGCCGCCAATGAGGACAGCGGCCAAGCGCTTAGGCGCTCACACCAGTTACCTCCTGTGATTTCCAGGGAAGATATAGACCGGGTGGTTGAGGCCACGGACCTCGTGGCGCTTGTAGGCGAGCGCGTACAGCTGCGACAGAAAGGCCGCGATTTCTGGGCGTGCTGCCCGTTCCACAACGAGAAGACGCCATCGTTTAAGGTTGACGCACAGTCGCAGTTCTACCATTGCTTTGGTTGCGGCGAGGGTGGAAACGCCATATCTTTTATCGAGAAAATGGATAACCTGACGTTCCCGGAAGCCATGCATTACCTTGCGGACAGGGCCAACATAGAGATACACGACGACGCGCGCGAAGGCGGCGTAGACAAGGGGAAGCAGGCCAGGCTTTATGCCATATGCGAGGCTACGTCTGAGTTCTACCATATGCAGCTTATGCGCGTTAAGGCAGACGGCAACGACAAGGCGCGCGAATACCTTGGAGGGCGCGGCCTTGGTGGCAGTATAGCCCGCGACTGGAAACTGGGATACGCGCCGGGCCACACGAGCCTTATGACGTACCTTAGCAAGAAGGGCTTTACGCGCGACGAGATGATAGATGTGAACGTCGCCCGCGTGTCCAGCAGGAACAACCAGGTTTACGACCGCTTCTACGAGCGGGTAATGTTTCCCATATGCGACATACAGGGGCGCACCATAGCGTTTGGTGGACGTGTCATAGGCACCGGTGAGCCCAAATACCTTAACTCTTCTGACACGCCGTTGTTCCGCAAGCGCAGTAATCTATATGCGATAGACAAGGCAAAAGCTAGCATAACATCAACAGGTGACGCTATTATAGTAGAAGGCTATACTGATGTCATAGCAATGCATACGGCCGGGTTCACCAATACCGTAGCCACGCTTGGCACCGCGCTTACGCCGCAGCATATAAAGCTGCTTACGCGTTTCGCGAAACGCATAATATACCTGTTTGACGGCGACGAGGCCGGCCAGCGTGCCGCAACGCGCGCAAGCGAGCTCATAACGTCAAGCGTAGCGCCGGAGGCCGGTACCCGTCAGGTAGACCTTATGGTCGCCGTGCTTCCCGGTGGGGCGGACCCTGCGGAGTACTGCGCGAGCGCCGGCGCGGACGGCATGCGCGCCGTGCTAAACGGCGCCGAGCCCCTGCTTAAGTTCGCGATAGACCGCAAGCTTGGGGCATACAGGGCGTCTGGCATTTCCGCCTCGGGGCAACGCTCGCGCGCGCTTGACGACGCGTTGCGCATACTGCTGCCCATAAAAGGCTCCATTATAGTCGCAGACTACATGAACTACATAGCTGACATTCTGAACACTCCATATGAAGTGGTAAAAGACGCGTTCGATAAGATAAAGACACGTCCGCAACGTGAATATGACGACGGCGCATTAGACGCCGGCGTGGGTGCCGGCGTGTCAGCGGACGTTATGGACAAAACCGCGACCATTGCCCGCGAGCCGCTGTCGCCCGAAGCCGAGAAGCTAATGGAGCTGGCCAAAGAGGAGAAACGGCTTGCCTCAGAGGTTAGCTTCAAGACCGCCAAGCTAAAGCATATGGACGACGCGGGCGACGAAGCCGCCACGCTGTTTGAAGAGATAGCCGATCTGGAAAAAAAGCTTGTGTCGCTTCGTGCGGAAATAGCCGCCACACCTAAAACAGAATAAGCGAATTTGGTGTATAATATAATGTTCACTGTGTCCATTTACATGTAAAAAGGGAGCTGCTGTGCCAAAAAAGCAGGAAAAACAGACCAAGATAAATGACGGGACGAGCAAAGGTAAAACAGCTGGAGAAAAACCCGAGAAGAAGCACCTCTTAAAACGTAAATCCAATACAAAGAAAGCAGCAGATAAAAGCGAGGCCAAGGCTGCCAAGAAGGCCAGGAAGGCGTCTAAGTCCAAGGCGGGTGCATCTGCCGCCGGAAGCAAGAACCTGACTCCGGAGATAGAGATGTTGGCGCCGGAACTTGGCAAGATGGTAGACGAGTTCAGGGGCATAGGCGCCATAACAGAGAGCGAGACGCAGGATTTCCTGTCGGACTTCGACGTGTCTAAAAAGCAGCTTGACGCCGTCTACAAGTTCCTGGACGCCGAGGGCATAACCGTGGTGCAAGAAGAACATGAGCCCACCAGCCCCGACGACGCGTCTTTGCAAGACGACGTTGACGACATAGCGCCTTTATCGGACGACGAGATATTGGAAGACCTGCCACCCGAAGAGCTGGAGGAAGCCGACGCCATAGACATAGACGTCGTGCTGCCGAAGGCCAAGACGCGCTCTAAGCGCAGGGCGAAGCACGAGTCGTTCAGCGAGAACCTGTCTTCGCTTACCGGTGACCCCGTACGCATGTACCTTAAGGCCATAGGCCGCGTTGACCTGCTTACCGCCGCCGACGAGGTGGACCTTGCCATGAAGATAGAGGCCGGCGTGAAGGCCGGAGAGCAGATAGACGAGGCCTACAACAAGAAAGAAGAGCTTGACAGGCGCGAGATGCGACGACTTAGCCGCGTAGAGCAAGTAGGGCTTGACGCGAAGCAGCATTTAATAGAGGCCAACCTGCGCCTGGTAGTATCTATAGCGAAACGCTACGTTGGACGTGGCATGACGTTTTTGGACCTCATACAAGAGGGGAACCTGGGGCTTATCCGCGCCGTTGAGAAGTTCGATTACACGAAGGGCTTTAAGTTCTCGACATACGCCACATGGTGGATACGCCAGGCGATTACCCGTGCGATAGCCGACCAGGCACGCACCATACGTATACCGGTGCATATGGTGGAGACCATAAACAGGCTTATACGCGTACAGCGCCAACTGCTGCAGAAACTTGGGCGCGAACCAACGCCCGAGGAAGTTGGCAAGGAGATGGACATAACCGCCGACCGCGTGCGCGAGATACAGAAGATATCGCAGGAGCCGGTGTCGCTTGAGACGCCTATTGGCGAGGAAGAGGACAGCCAGCTGGGCGACTTCATAGAGGACACGACGGCAGACGTGCCGCCGGACGCGGCCAGTTTCGCTATGTTGCAAGAGCAGCTTAAGAAGGTGCTTGGCAGCCTTGCGGAGCGCGAGCGCAAGGTCGTGTCGCTACGCTTTGGACTTGAGGACGGGCGTCCGCGCACGCTTGAGGAAGTAGGGCGTGAGTTCAACGTCACGCGCGAGCGCATTCGCCAGATAGAGAGCAAGACGCTCGCGAAGCTGCGCAGGCCCACAACGTCAAGCAAGTTACGCGACTACCTGGAGGAGTAGTCTTTGTATATACTTTATACGTGCGTTTAGTATACGCGCGTATAGAAACGGCATTCAGGAACGTTTGGAAGGAACACGATGGCCGAGGAACGAAAAGAGCAGACACCCGAGAATTGTGATAGCGCCTGCGCTTCATGCGCAAGCGCGAACTGTGCAAGCCGCACGGCGCCTGCTAAACTAACAACACACGAGCGTGCTAGCATAAAACACGCCATTGCGATAGTAAGCGGCAAGGGCGGCGTTGGCAAGTCCATGGTTACGTCGCTTCTGGCGACGGCACTTGTAAAGGCCGGTAACAAGGTTGGCATTCTGGACGCCGACATAACCGGTCCGTCTATAGCCCGCGCCTTTGGCGTGGACGGCAAGCTGCATGCCGAGAAAGACGGCATAGTGCCCCAGGAAGCTGCAAACGGCATGAAGCTCGTCTCTACCAACCTTGTGTTGCCGGACGAGACCACGCCCGTGTTATGGCGTGGGACTATCATATCCGGCCTTGTGAAGCAGTTCTTCTCAGAGGTCATATGGGGCGATTTGGACTACCTGCTTATAGACATGCCCCCGGGAACCGGCGACGTACCGCTTACGGTGTACCAGTCGCTTCCCATAGACGGCATAGTCGTGGTCACGGCACCGCAGGCCCTTGTAGAGATGATAGTGGGCAAAGCCATAAACATGGCGCATGAGATGGACATTCCCGTACTTGGCATAGTGGAGAACATGTCATATTACGTATGCCCCGACTGCGGTTCCAAACACGCCATATTTGGCGAAAGCAATATTAGCGAGCTAGCAAAACAATATGATATTAAGCTAACAGCACAGCTTCCCATAAACCCGGCCGTAGCCCAACGTATGGACAAAGGCGAGATGGGAGACGCGTCTATAGACGAGCTTGCTGACTTCGTGTCCGGCGTCGTAGCGTCTGTTAACGAATAGCTATTATATAACGATATAACGTGTGTGGCGTTATTCGCAAGACAATATAAACAGGAGGAGGCAACTTTGGCAAACGGCAGTAACGTGCACGTGCACGACATGGATAGGGACGAGGTCTATTTCCAGCCCGAGATAGAGAAGATCGGGCGCGAGGACCTTTGCGCGCTGCAACTTGAGCGCCTTAAGGATACCGTAGCAAGATGCTACGCGAACATACCGTTTTATACCAGCGCCCTTGACGAGGCCGGTGTTAAACCGGAAGACATAACGTCTCTTGACGACCTGCAGAAGCTGCCATTTACCACTAAGCAGGATATGCGCGACGCGTATCCGTTCAACCTCTTTGCCATAGACGCGCATGACGAGCGCGTACGACGCCTTCACGCGTCAAGCGGTACGACCGGCATCGCGACCGTATGCGGATACACGCAAAACGACCTTGACGCGTGGGGCGACTGCTTCGCGCGTGCGATAGCGCAGGCTGGCGGCGGCCCAGGCTCCATACTGCAGATAGCATATGGTTACGGGCTTTTTACCGGAGGCCTTGGCGCGCATGAGGGCGGTATACGCATGCACTGCACTATACTACCCATGAGCAGCGGTAACACGAAACGCCAGGTGCAGATGATGCACGACTTCGGCGTGGACATATTGGCGTGCACGCCGTCTTACGCGCTGCACATAGCAGACACGGCTATAGAGATGGGATACGACCCGGCAAACGACTTCCCGATATCCGGCGCCGTGCTTGGCGCCGAACCGTGCAGTCTGTCCATGCGCGAGGAGATAGAGCGCAAGCTTGGCGTTACGGTGGTAGATATATATGGGCTCTCAGAGGTCATGGGCCCGGGAGTCTCATGCGAGTGCCGTTATCAAAAAGGGCTACACGTGGCCGAGGACCACTTCATAATAGAGATAATAGACCCCAACACGTTAAAGCCGGTGCCTGATGGCGAATGGGGAGAGGTCGTGTTCACCACGCTGTCCAAGGAATGCACGCCGCTTATACGCTACCGCACGCGTGACATATCGCGTATACTGCCCGGCGAGTGCGAATGTGGCCGCACGTTGCGGCGCATGGACCGTATAACGGGCCGCACCGACGACATGCTTATAATACGCGGTGTGAACGTGTTCCCAACACAGATACAACAGGTCATATCGGGCGTGCCGGAAGTCACGAGCTATTATCAGATAATACTTACGCGCAAAGGGCCGCTTGACCACGTCACGCTTAAAGTCGAGACTACCCCCGAGTTCGATTTCGACGAGATAAAACGCATAGAGGAGTTACAACAACGTATAGCGACAGAGCTTAAGAGCAATCTGCAGATAAAAGTGGACGTCCGTGTCGTGGAACCAAAGAGCATAGAGAGAAGCGAAGGCAAGGCTGTCCGTGTGATAGACCTGCGCGATTAAACGACCAGCCTCTCGTCATTTTGGGCTTGACCCAAAATCCAGTCGCGCTTTGTCGCGACAAGCGAAACGGAGTACGATTAAAAAAAGGAGCGAACATGATAAAACAGATAACGGTTTTCCTGGAAAACGACAAGGGCAGGTTGGCGGCGCTTTGTGGCATACTCGGCGACGCCAATATATCCATGCGAGCGCTTACCGTGGCCGACACCATGGACTACGGAGTCGCGCGCATAATAGCCGACGACCCCGACGCCGCCGCGAGCATACTTACGGATGGCGGCTACAGGGCCAAGCTCACCGACGTGTTTGCCGTTGAGGTGCCCGACGCGCCGGGCGGGCTTGCGAAACTGCTGCGGGCTTTTGACGACGCGGCTATAAACGTGGAATACGCATACTGCTTCTCTGTGTCAGGAGGAAACGCCGTAGACATACTGCGCGTGAACGACGACGTGCAAGCCAAGCCTATAATAGAAGAGGCGGGTTTTAAGGAGTTGTCGGCGCAAGACGTGCTGGCATTGTAAATGTGCTAGCCTTGTAATATAACAATATATACTATGTCACAGAAATATAAAATAGCCAAAAAGCAAGACGAGCAAGCTGCGCAAGCTTCCAAGCCCCGTCCGGAGGAAAGGGCACCGAAGCGCAAAGAGGCCAGGTGGGTGGTCGTCGTACGGGCGATACTACTTGCCATAGTAGCCATCGCGCTCGTAAGCGGCGTGCTTCTAAGTACCGTTACGAACGCGCTTGGCGAGGTCTTGCAGACCGATACCATAGACGGGTCGTCCGTACAACAGGTACAGCAACAAACAAACGATATTCCAGATATAGAGGCCGCTTATGCCGGCCTCTCAACGTCTGATGGGCAAGTTTTATATACGCGCAGTCCTGACACGCAGGTGCCCATGGCGTCCACTACGAAGATAATGACGGCCGTCGTGGCGCTTGAGAGCGGTACGTCTTTAGACACGCCCATGAAGATAACAGACGGAGCGGCCGGGACCGAGGGTTCGACCGCCAACTTGAAATCAGGCATGGTCATAAGCTTCCACGACTTGCTATATGGCATGCTGCTTCCTTCCGGTAACGACGCCGCCGTGGCCATAGCGCAGAACATAGCTACCACGGAAAGCCGCTTCGTGGATATGATGAACTCTAAAGCGTCAGATTTGGGTATGACGTCAACGCATTACGCGGACGCGACCGGTCTTTCGGATACGAACCATTACACCACGGTGAACGACTATCTTAAGCTTGCGCGCTACGCGATGCAGAACTCGACGTTCCGCCAGATAGTCAGCACGCCAACATATACCATGACCACGAGCGACGGTACGACCATAACCGTGCAAAGCACAGACGAGATGAGCGACTATCTGCAGGGCACCGGCATAACG
>JAISJA010000055.1 GCA_031261765.1 Coriobacteriales bacterium
ATGAATATAGATAGTATGTTAGCAAGTAAGCATCCTAGCGTTAAGCCCGGTATCCCCTCAGGGCACAGGGCAGCGAGTACGCATAGCGCCTCTGAAATCCTGAACTGCACCGGCCCCCAGGCAAGGCCACCCAATACGGTTATGGCCACTATGGTCAGCGCCGCGTATGCGGCGGCGATCATGCCGGTGCGTGCGACGAAGCGCGCGTTTATCTGCATTGTATTTCTCCTTCTTAGCGTTACGTTCACAGATTGAACGCCCGGGCAACATAAGATACGCATGGCGACAGGGCCCGGAGGTGCCGCTCTTTTAAGTATAGCCTATGTCTGGTAAAATATTCGTATCGGATTCACATTCCCCAAATTACGAAATATCGACCAGAAGATCTTAGAAAGGTACTATCGTGGCTATCAGCACAGCAGACTTCAAGAACGGCAAGGCAATACTCATAGACGGCAAGCCCCACGTTATATTGAGCTTCCAACACGTAAAGCCCGGCAAAGGCGGCGCGTTCGTGCGCACCAAGGTGCGCAACATAAACACCGGCAACGTCAACGAGCTCACGTTCAGGGCGGGGGAGAAGTTCGACGAGATCCGTCTGGAGACGAAGGAGCTGCAGTTCCTGTATAAAGACGGCGACGATTTTAACTTCATGGATATGACTACATACGAGCAGACCACACTTCCAGCTGACGTAGTTGGCGACGCCGCGCAATGGTTGAAGGAAAACGACACGGCTACGCTGCAATATGCGGGAGACGAACTTGTTGGCGTCGAGGCGCCCATGTTCGTAGAGCTTGAGGTGACCGAGACCGAGCCCGGCTTTAAGGGCGACACTGTGCAGGGCGGCACTAAACCGGCAACGCTTGAGACCGGCGCCATTATACAAGTGCCTATGTTCGTTAATACCGGTGAAGTGCTTAAGATAGACACCCGCGATGGTAGATATGTTACACGTGTCTAAGTAGTACAGGAGCACGTCGCTCAGAACCTGGGGCCCCTGTTCGCGCTTCTGCTGAGCAAAGAGCGCTCGAGCATACGCGCTCACCCCCAGAACCTGAAACAACGCGCTCCTGTACTCCAAGACACGTGTATGGTTTAGAAGTTTAACTTCCTACGTCATTCCGGGCTTGACCCGGAATCCAGACAGCGACGCAAAGCGTCATTGTCCAACATATTATATGACGTTTAATCTAGCCTTCTAGTTTGTTAAGGAACGCTTTAAGGCGGTCGCTCTGGGGATTGTTCACGACCTGTTTCGCCGGGCCTTCCTCCACTATGGCGCCGTTGCTCATGAAGATTATGCGGTCTGCGACGTCGCGGGCGAAGTTCATCTCATGTGTCACTATGACCATAGTCATGTGCTCGGCCGCAAGCTCGCGTATGACGCGCAGTATCTCTGCCGTAAGCTCGGGGTCAAGTGCGCTGGTGGGCTCGTCAAAGAACAAAATGTCAGGGTTCATGGCAAGCGCGCGCGCTATCGAGACGCGCTGCTGTTGTCCGCCTGAGAGTTCGCAAGGCACGGCGTTCTCGCGGTCTGAAAGCCCCATCTTGCCAAGCAGTTCGCGTGCCTCTGCGTACACCTCTTCTTTATTGCGCTTCTGTACGTGTAAAGGCGCGTCCGTTATGTTCTTTATGACAGTGTAATGGGGGAACAGGTTGAAGTCCTGGAACACCAGCCCAAAGCGTTGGCGCGCGGCTTTCAACGTGGCTTTGTTGCCATAGACGGCACGTCCGCGCTCGTCGTTGCGCGTAACGTTTATGTTCTCGTACGAGAGCTCGCCGGCATCCAGGCGTTCTAGTAACGTGCAACAGCGAAGGCACGTTGACTTGCCTGAGCCGGAAGGCCCTATTATACCCACGACCTCGCCCTGCCGCACGTCTATGTCTATGCCGTGCAGCACCTCGGTGCCGTTAAACGACTTATGTGCGCCTTTTAGCGATAAGATCGCGCTTGTCGTCGCGCTTGTAGTGGCACCTGTAGCGGTGCTTGCCGCAGTGCCTGCTATATTGCCCGTTGCCTTGCCTACCGTACCGCGCGCTACGTCACTCATGGTAGTACGCCAACTTCTTCTCGCAGCGCTCCATTATGAACGCGACCACGGCGTTGAACACGTAATAGAATATGCCGGCCAGTACGAACGCCAGCATGTTGCCCTGGCTTGATACTATCGCGCGGGCCTGCGTGAACATCTCGGCCACGCCAATGGTGAACGCCAGCGACGTGTCTTTCACAAGCGTTATGACCTCGTTGGTCATAGCCGGCAGTATACGTTTTATGACCTGCGGCAGTATTATCTTCACGAACGTCTGCGTGCGGCTGTAGCCAAGCACGCTGGCCGCCTCGTATTGGCCGCGCGGCATGGACTCTATACCTGAGCGGTATATCTCCGCGAAATACGCGGCGTAGTTAAGTATGAACGCTATAAGCGTGGCGTAGAAACGATAGTCCGTGCCGGTGGATATGCCGAATATGTAATATGGGCCGAAGTAAACGGCGAACAACTGTAGCATAAGCGGCGTGCCGCGCATGACCGATATGAAGAAACGCAGCAGCCAACGCAGCGGGGCGAACTTCGCCATGCGTCCCAGCGCCACGAAGATGCCAAGGATAAGGCCGCCGATAAGCGTTAAGATGAATATCTCGACACTGGTGACGGCCCCTCCAAGGAGCATCCATATGATAGTCTCTATGCTTATCGCAAAGACCTAGCTATGTACGCTCATCTGGTAGATGGCTACCGGATAGTCAACGGCCACGGCGTCTACGCTGCCTTGGTCAAGCTCCATGAACGCCGTGTTATAGTC
>JAISJA010000061.1 GCA_031261765.1 Coriobacteriales bacterium
TAGCGTCGTCAAGCGAGTACATGCGCTGCACGTGCGCTACCTCAGAGAACATCTCGCCAACGTAGCCGCCTACGCGTTGCGTTGGCGACGACGGTACTATGAGCTCTGGGAAGCGCGCCTCAAGTTGCTGCAGCTCTATCATGAGCGAGTCAAACGCACCGTCACTTATAGCGGGCGCGTCAAGCGCGTAGTACAAATATGAGTTGTGGTCTATCTCGTCGCGCAGCTGAGCCGCGCGTTTCTTTGCATCCTCGAATGTGAGATCGGCTATGTCCATTTAAGGTTATTCTGCGGTAAGTATTATTGGGTCACCGGACGTTATAGCCACGGTCTTCTCGAAATGAGCGGCTGGCGCGCCGTCTGCCGTGTATACGGTCCATCCGTCCGCGTATGGCCCACGTGTCCTGAACGTACCAGCGCATACCATTGGCTCTATGGCTATGACCATACCGGCCTTAAGCTTCATACCGCGTCCCTTGTGCCCAAAATTGGGAACATTGGGGTCCTCGTGCATGTCGTGTCCAACGCCGTGTCCAACATATTCGCGCACGACGCCAAAGCCCTCATGCTCTGCCAAAGACTGGACCGCGTGGCCTATGTCGCCCAGATGGTTGCCGTCCCTGGCTTGGTCTATACCGTCCCACATTGACTGCTTAGTCACGTCCAGCAAATGCTGCGTGGCCTGCGCTATTTGGCCAACGGGAAACGTGTAGGCGTTGTCACCCACCCAACCGCCTATGACGGCGCCGGTGTCAATGGATATTATGTCGCCTTCCTTAAGCACCACTTCGTCTGAAGGTATACCATGTACTATCTGGTCGTTAACGGACGAGCAGATGGTCCCTTTGAAACCACCGTATCCTAGAAACGCCGGCGTAGCGCCCTCCATGCGAATGAGGTTCTCGGCGAAACTGTCAAGTTGTTTAGTGGTTATACCCGGCCGTACCAACTCGCCGGTCTTACGAAGCGCTTTCGCGCTTATGCGGCCGGCTTCCTTCATGGATTCCACGTCGGCCGCTGATTTTATATGTACCGTTTCTAAACGCCTTCTTTTACCAGCCGTTTTAAGGCTATGACGATTTTTACGCTAAAGCTTTCTTGACGTCGGCATAGACCTCGTCTACCGGCCGGTCGCCATCTATCTCTATAAGAAGGTCGGCGCCACGATAATAGTCTATAAGCGGTGCTGTTGACTTCTCATATACGTCAAGGCGGTTACGTACCGTATCCGGCTTATCGTCGTCACGCTGATACATCTCGCCGCCGCAGATCGGGCAGACGTTGTCGGCCTCGGTGCCGATATATCCGCAGGCGCGGCATAGACGGCGCGATGATAGGCGTTTCACGATGACGTCGGCGGCAACGTCAACCGCGACAGCCGCGTCAAGTGAACGTCCCATGTCGTCTAACGCTGAGGCCAGCGCGACCGCCTGCGCGGTGGTGCGCGGAAAACCGTCAAGTATGAAGCCCTTCTCGGTGTCGTCCTCTTTAAGCCGTTCTTTTACTAGCCCTGTTACGACTTCGTCGGGTACCAAGTCACCGGCGTCCATGTACGACTTGGCCTCAAGTCCCAACGGCGTTGCGGCCTTGACGGCGGCACGTAGTATATCACCTGTTGAAATATGTACTAGATCGTAATCTGCGACCAATTTCGCTGCCTGCGTTCCCTTGCCGGCACCAGGCGCTCCTAAAAGTACGATATTCATTTAAACCTTCTCCCTTTATTTAAAGAAACCCTCATAATGATGCTGCTTCAATTGAGCTTCTACCTTGCTCATGGTATCCAATGCAACACCTACCATAATCAGGATTGACGTTCCACCAAACGCCTTTATAAGCGAATCGCTTGTGAAATAAAAGACTATGGACGGTATAACGGCGATAAGCGCTATATATATACCACCGGGAAGCGTTATGCGGTGCAAAATGTCTTTTATGTACTGGACAGTATTATGCCCGGGGCGCACTCCTGGAATGAACCCACCCTGTTTACGTAGGTTATCCGCCGTGTCGTCCGGGTTGAACACCATGGACGTATAGAAGAAACAGAAGAACACGATAAGCGCGAAGTCCAGCACCCAGTTAAGCGGGCCTTGCGACAGTTGATTTGAAAACCAGGTAAGCCAGTCCACGCCAAAGAACACGGCTATCTGCGCCGGGAAATACAATAGTGAACTGGCGAAGATTATGGGTATAACGCCCGCACCGTTAACCTTAAGCGGTATGTACGTGGACTGTCCGCCCATGACCTTACGGCCTACTACGCGCTTAGCATAGTTAACGGGTATGCGGCGCTGAGCGCGTTCTATAAGCACTATAAGGGGTATGACGATAAGCACTATTATAAGCACGACGACCGTGAACCAAGCGCCCATGGTCTGGGATGAATCGTACAACGCGCCGGGAACCGTAGCCACGACGTTCGCGAATATGATAAGAGACATACCGTTGCCAACACCGCGTTGGGTTATAAGCTCGCCCATCCACATGATGAAGGCAACGCCCGCGACCAGTGTAATGACTATTATGACAGAAGTAAGCGCACCAGGTATGGCATCTGAGAACCTCACGCCATATTCTTGGCTCTGGAACAAGAACAGGTAACCAATGGCGTTTATAAGGCCAAGGCCAAGGCATACGTAACGCGTGATCTGCGTTATCTTCTTCTGGCCTGTCTCGCCCTCATGCGCATAGCGTTGCAGGGCCGGTATGACGCCTTGCATAAGTTGCATGATTATAGACGCGGTGATATACGGCATTATGCCCAAAGACAATACCGAGAAGTTCGCCAGCGCGTTACCAGAGAACAGGTTGAGCATAAGCAGTGAAGCGTTGCTCCCGTCCGCGCCTGCGGTTTGGAAACTATTCGTAAGGGCGCCTATAGGAACGCCCGGGACAGGTATATAACATCCCAGGCGATATAAAGCTATGATCCCCAGAGTGAATAATATCTTGTTGCGTAACTCACCTACACGAAAAGCATTGAGCAGTGCACTTAACAAGGCGATTCTACCTTTCCGCCTGCAGCGGTTATCTTCGCGGCCGCGCTGGCAGAGACTTTATCTACTTTTACCGTAAGGTTCTTCTTCAGGTCTCCCGTACCAAGAACCTTAACAAGCGTATTGCTATTCTTTATTATACCTTTTTCGACAAGCGCGTCGGTGTCGACCGTGTCGCCGTCAGAGAAATTGGCGTCCAGCCTGTCAACGTTAACCGGAGCGTAAACCACGCGGTTCATGTTGCGGAAACCGGGGAGTTTAGGCAGACGGTGGGCAAGCGGGTTCTGCCCGCCTTCGAAACCGGGGCCTTTGCCACCGCCGGCACGTGAGAGCTGTCCGTTCATACCACGTCCGGACGTCTTGCCGGTTCCGGACCCCGGACCGCGGCCTATACGTTTACGCGCATGGCGCGAGCCTGCGACAGGTGTTAAGTCATGAAGTTGCATCTATATCTCCTCAACGCTAACAAGGTGTTTAACCTTGAAAATCATACCACGCACACACGGGTTGTCTACTTGCTCGACGCTGCTGTTAAGCTTACCAAGGCCAAGCGCCTTTAAGGTGCGTCCCTGGTCGGCAGGGCAGCTTATTGGGCTTTTCACCTGTGTGACCTTCAGTGTCTTCTTTGCTTTGGATGGGGCCATTTAAACTATTCCTTCCAGCCATATATCTTTGCTACCGTTGTGTTGCGACGCGCGGCCGTCTGCTCTGGGCTAGACATGCTCTTTAAACCAGTAGCGGCGGCTTTCACGACGTTCATGGCGTTGTTGGTTCCAAGCGACTTGGAAAGCACGTCTTTAACGCCGGCAAGCTCAAGCAGCGCTCGAACCGGTCCGCCTGCTATGACGCCCGTACCAGGTGTGGCGGGCTTTAGCAGGACCCTGCCAGCGCCATATACGCCAAGCGCCTCGTGCGGCAAAGTGCCTTCTTTGGTTATAGGCACCTTGAACAGGTTCTTCTTAGCGTCTTCCACGCCCTTTTGTATGGCTATAGGCACTTCCTGGCTCTTGCCCATGCCAACGCCTACCTTGCCCTTGCCGTCGCCTACGACTACAAGCGCCGTAAGGCCAAAGCGCCTGCCGCCCTTAACGACCTTAGAGACGCGGTTTATATAAACGACCTTCTCTTGCAGCTCGGGTGCGTCTGACTTCGAATTCTTCTTACCCCTGCGATTGTTCTTGTTGTTACGCGTATTACGTGGCATTTGTTTCCTCTCTAGAACTTAAGGCCGGCTTCGCGTGCACCGTCGGCCAATGCCTTTACACGCCCGTGATAGATATGGCCACCGCGGTCGAATACGACCTCGGGAATCTTTCCCTCGACAGCGCGCTTGCCTATGAGCTCGCCAACTGCCTTCGCACCGTCAATAGCAGCGCCGTTCGCACCGGTCGCCTTGAATTCCTTATCAAGCGAAGACGCCGAGACAAGCGTCTTGCCGATCGTGTCATCTATGACCTGCGCGTAGATATTGCTGTTTGAACGGGTGACGCGAAGACGGGGACGCTCAGACGTGCCACGGATCTTACCGCGGACACGGCGCTTGCGCCTGCTTAACGCCTGCGATTTGGCTTTTGACTGCATTTTGTCCATTTATGTATCCTATCCCTAATCTTATTATTTGCTCATGTGGCCTGTAGGCTAAGCCGACGTAGCAGCTGCCTTACCAAGTTTACGACGTACGTATTCGCCTTCATAGCGTATGCCCTTGCCCTTATATGGCTCAGGCTTGCGCCACTTGCGTATGTCTGCCGCTACCTGACCGACTTTTTGTTTGTCTATACCACGTACGGTTATCTTCGTTTGCTCTGGGACCTCGAAAGATATGCCTTCGGGAGCCTTCACCAGCACCGGATGCGAATACCCAAGCTGCAGCTCAAGGTCCTTGCCCTTAAGCGCGGCACGATAGCCGACGCCTATTATCTCAAGGTTCTTGGAGAAGCCGTCGCTTACGCCAACGACCATATTGGACAGCAGCGTGCGTGAAAGCCCGTGGTTCGAGCGTGCCTCGCGCGTGTCGTCTATACGGTCGACTATGAGTTGGTCGCCGTCCTGCTTTATGGTCACATAGTCAAGGAAGGTTTGCTCAAGCTCGCCTTTTGCGCCCTTAACATGGACCGTCTGGCCGTCTATCTTAACCTCTACACCGTTTGGCACGGCGATTGGCATTTTACCTATACGTGACATTTAAATTCCTTACTTCCCAAGCTACCAAATGTATGCTAGAACTTCGCCGCCTATACCAGCCTTGCGCGCGTCGCGGTCTGCCATTACGCCTTTAGACGTGGATATGACCGCTGTGCCTAAACCGCCCAAGACGCGTGGAAGGTCGTCTTTGCCCGCATACACGCGCAGACCCGGTTTGGAGATGCGCTTAAGTCCACGAAGGGCCTTGTCGTTCCTCTCGCCGTATTTCAACGTGATCTCAAGCGTGTTGACGGGCTTAGCATCGGCGACTTCATAATCTATTATGTAGCCTTCTTCTTTTAGGATACGTGCGATCTCAACCAGCTTCTTACTGGCAGGCATGGAGACTTTCTCCTTAAGAGCCGCATTTGCATTACGAACGCGCGTTAGCATGTCCGCAATTGGATCTGTCATTGACATATCAGTCTTTACCTTTCCCTGCAGTTTCTAATCCAAGATTACCAGGATGCTTTACGTACGCCCGGAAGCTCACCTTTGTTGGCAAGCTC
>JAISJA010000106.1 GCA_031261765.1 Coriobacteriales bacterium
GGCGTGTATCTGCCACGAGCCGTTCACCAGTTCTGGGTACGCGTCTTTTGGCGGCGTCATATTAGCTGGCAGCATGCACGGCAGCCCGTCCACTATCGTCGTGAGCTTTTGGTTGTCAAGCGACATGCCGTCATATGCCACGTATTCGTTGGGCTGGGTAAACAACCTTACCGGCCACGTGAACGCGTCTTGCGGGCTAAGCAAAGTCGCAACCTGGCCACAGGGCGTGTACGTAAGCCCAACGTCCTGGCCGTTTATGGTGGCGCTGCTACCGTCTATCTTCGTTATCTCAAGTTGATAAGTGCTCGCGTTGTCGCTCACGGCCGCCTCTACCTCGTCTGGCGTCTTGAACATGGCGTTAACGCCGTTCACGGTAGTGCCTATGCTGAAGCGGAACATGAACAATACTGCAAGCGCCACATATATGACGATAAGCGCGCCGATGATTATACCCAGTATGATAAGTATGCGTTTGCGGTACTTGGCGAACCAGTCGCGTACGCCACGCCACCATTTGGCGATGGCGTGCGGTTTTTCCGCGCCGGCAGTTTCGCCGTCCGCGGACGTGTCCGCCGTGGCGCCGCGCATATGCGACGGCGTCCATTCAGACGACATACCTTCTACTTCAACAGGTTTAACGGCTGAAGTAGTATCTGTTTCGTTATCGCTCATGTACCGCTTTATTCCTTTTGGATACTGGGAGGGCCACTATTCGTTTACTGGCCATGGAACGCACAAGTACTAAACTATATGGACCACAGCAAGTTATATTACAATGATAACATGTAAGCGAGAATAATTGTACGCAATCTAAGAGGTTTTTCAGTGGAATTTCAGGATTTTCAAACATTGATACTCGCCGCCGGCGAAGGTACGCGTATGAAGTCGGCGAAGCCGAAGGTAGCACACGAGCTTTTGGGCAAGCCGCTTATACGCTGGGTCGCAGACGCCGCCAAGGCAGCCGGTACCAAGCGCCTTATAGCCGTGGTAGGGCATCAGCGGGACATAGTCTCGGCGCTTGTGCCGGACGCGACGTGCGTGGTGCAGCAAGAGCTTCTGGGCACCGGGCACGCTATCATGATAGCACGCGATACTATAACAAAGGCAGGCGCCCCGGCGTCTATAGTCATACTGTGCGGGGACACGCCGCTTATAACGCCCGATACCATAAAGAGGATAGTCGCGCGCCAGCAAGACGAGCAAGCGGCGTGTTGCGCGCTTAGTTTCGAGCCTGATAACCCGTCCGGATACGGCCGTATAATCCGCGCTTCTGACGGCACGTTGGAACGTATAGTAGAGGAAAAGGACGCCAACGGTGCCGAACGCGCGGTACGCGAGGTGAACAGCGGCATGTACTGTTTTGACGTCGCGGCGCTTGTATCGGCATTGGACAAATTAACCAACGACAACGCGCAGGGCGAGTACTACCTTACAGACACGCTGGAGATAATAAAGCGTGACGGCGGACGCGTCATAGTGGAGAAGGCGAAAGACGCCATAGAACCGCTGGGGATAAACGACCGCGTGAGGCTGGCTGACGCTACGTCGCTTATGCAGGAGCGCATAAACCACGCGCATATGCTGGCCGGCGTTACCATGCTGGACCCGTCCAGCGTTTGGGTTGGCCCGGACGTCACGTTAGAGCAGGACGTCACGCTTTTGCCGCTCACGTTTCTGCAGGGAGACACGCATATAGCGTCCGGTAGCGTGGTAGGCCCCAACTCGCGCGTCAATAACTCTAACATAGGGCACGACTGCGCGGTTGACGAAAGCGTACTGGTGTACGCGACGCTGGAGGACCGAGTCAGCGTTGGCCCACGCGCGTACCTGCGGCCCGGTACCATAATGCGCCAGGGATCGCGTGCCGGCACCCACGTAGAGATAAAGAACTCGGACATAGGCGAGAACAGCAAGGTCCCGCACCTGTCATATATAGGCGACACGAAGATGGGTGCCGGGGTCAACATAGGCGCGAGCTCTATAACGTGTAACTACGACGGTGTGAACAAGAACCACACCACTATAGGCGACCGGGCGTTTATCGGCAGTGACACTATGTTCGTGGCACCGGTTAACGTTGGAAACGACGTGGTCACCGGCGCCGGAAGCGTTATAACCAAAGACGTACCGGACGGATCGCTTGCCATAGGCAGGTCGAAACAGGCAAATATAGAGGGTTGGGCTAAGAAGAAGAAAGGACACTGATGGAAGTAACTAAGAACATGATGCTCTTCACCGGCCGCAGCAACATAGCGCTCGCGGAGGCCATCGCTAAGGACCTGAAGGTCGACTTGGGCAACGTGAAGCTCTCCACGTTCTCTAACGGCGAGGTATACGCGCGTTACAAGCAAAGCGTGCGCGGCAGTGACGTGTTCCTCATACAGTCTGTGGCGTCGACTGAGGCCGGTAGCGTGAACGACGCGCTTATGGAACTTTTGGTCATGGCAGACGCCGCTAAACGAGCGAGCGCCCGTACCATAACGGCTGTCGTGACGCATTTTGGTTACTCCCGTCAGGACCGCAAGTCGGCCGCGCGCGAACCCATAACCGCGAAGCTGGTAGCAGACATGCTGACCATAGCTGGCGTGGACCGCATCATAACCATAGACCTGCACCAGGGGCAGATACAAGGCTTCTTTGACACGCCGGTGAACCACCTTACGGCGTTGCCTATATTCGCGAACTACTTTGAACAGAAGAATTTCGAGAAGGGCGCAGACAAGCTATGCGTGGTATCGCCGGACGTGGGTCGAGCGAAGGCGGCGAAGAAGCTGGCCGACATGCTTGACGCCGATTTGGCCATTATGCACAAGTCGCGCCCGGCGCATAACGTGGCCGAGATATCCAACGTAATAGGCGACGTCGCCGGTAAGGTGTGCATACTTAACGACGACATGATAGACACGGGCGGGTCCATTTGCGGCGGCACTACCGCGCTTAAAGAAGCCGGTGCGAAAGCGGTATATATAAGCGCTACGCATCCCGTGTTCTCCGGCCCCGCATACGAGCGCCTTGAGAACGTGGACGCCGAGGAGATAATCGTCTGCGACACCATACCCGTGCCTGCGGAACACCAGACCGGCAAGATAAAGGTCGTAAGCGTGGCCCCGCTGCTCGCACAGGCCATAAGCAACGTGTTCAACGAGACAAGCGTTAGTGAGCTGTTCGACCCCGACTTCGCTTTATAGCACGACATTAGCACGTCATTGCGGGCCGTGTTCGTAGGCGTTGTGCAACAACGCCGTTATCGAACGCGTGACCCGCAATCCAACCCGTTGGGTTGGGGGATATCATATACTTCGCTGTTGGCATATCTTATTATGTCGCTAACGTAATACCGTTTCACGCGCTACGTATATGAAATCCCCAACCCAACGATACGCACTCACACCCCAGAACCTGAGAACAATACGTGACTGCTTTTTCATGCTTGATAGTTAGTTAAAGCGAAGGTAGGTCGAACACTGCGATATATTCGCCGCAGCCATCTTTCACGAGCCGCTGCCACTGTGCCGTCTCGTTGCCATCAGCAAGGTCTGTCTTGTGGTATACGAGCAAGACATAAACGGTATGCTTTATCTTATCAACATGGATGATCGCGCGGTTGCCGCTACCATGCGGTGACTGGTGCATACCGGCAATAGCGAAATCATGTTTTATAAGCAAGTGCATATTGTCTGGCGTCGATTTTATAGGCGGTGACGTTCGTCCATTGTTCATAAGGGACTCTATACGCGCAAACTGCGCATCCAATGCCTTACGTGTCGTATCCCATTTACCTTTGTACTTTTTACTAAAGTTCTTTATGAAATGCCGCTCGCTATACGGGACGAAAACCACGCGAAACGTATTAGAATACATTCTCGGGTTCCTCTTGCGTTATGAGCTCATAAGGTATGTACTCGTTTGGAGCGCATATCTGCCACGGAAGCTGCTCATGCGTGAAGTCGACTATCTGTGCCGTGCTGGCATCTTTCCATTTATCGACTATCTTGTTGATAAGCGCGACTTCTTTTACAGATAGGTACTGCGGCGCGAAGGGGTTATCGCCATTATCTACCGGCTCATACCAATTGGCGCGAGTGCCACGCTTGGAATTGACTTTGCCATCGTCTATAAGCGTCCCCAGGGCCGTGAAGTACTCATTAGCTACCGGGCCATGCGCGCGCCGTACGTAACGCATACCGCTCATGGGTTCAAGGTGCTCGTAGAACCATGCGAAGTCTGCCAGATATACAAGCTTCGCAAGGAATGTCTTTGGTATGTCTTTGCCGGTAGCGCCTTTGTAACTGACTATGACCTGCATGAGCATCTCTTCGTACTTCTCAAGTTTGGGTCGAACCGTGAAATCTTGTTCGATAAGCTCGCTTACGTCTACCTGCAGATAATCTGCCAGATCGTGGAGCTCACCCAACGTGACGTCGCGTTTGCCTTTCTCTATCTCACCCACCGTGGTGCGCGACACGTTAAGTATCCGCGCCACCTCTTCCTGCGAGAGATGCTTCGATTGCCGTATATCATGCAATTGTTCAGCGAAAGCCACTGGTATGCTCCTTGCTCCCCCGTTTTATCTATGTTTATATTATAACAGCCCAATGCATGAATTTCAACATTTGCACGTATTTCTGCACTAACGTATTCCAACATATAAGCTAGCGTAGGTGTATAATAGCCTCAAATATAAAACGTGGAGATAAAGGAGCGGCGACATGGCGAAATTATTGTATCAGGGACACGGTTCATACCGTATAACGTCAAACGACGGACACGTTATATACGTTGACCCGTTCGCGGGAAACGGCTACGACAAACCCGCTGACCTCATTCTTATAACGCACGAACATTACGACCACGTTGACACGGGCCTTGTGACACCGGCAGACGACTGCAGAACCATACGCTCGGCCGACGCGCTTAAGGGCGGTGCGCATAACAGCTTTGACCTTGGCTGGGTAAACATAGATTCCACTTGGGCAGAGAACGCGAACCACGACCCTAAGGAGTGCGTGGGCTACGTCATAAAGCTTGACGGAGTGTCCGTATATGGCGCAGGCGACACGTCGTATTATGACGCCATGGCCGACATGCCAAAGCTTAACCTGGACTACGCGTTGTTGCCGGCTGACGGCATATACAACATGGGACTTGACGAGGCCGCGAAGTGCGCCGCTGTCATAGGAGCGAAACACAACATAGTAATACACATGGTGCCGCCCACAGAAGACGACCGCAATAAATACGATCTTGCGAAAGCGGAGAGCTGGACGGCGCCCAACAAGCTTATAGTGCAGCCCGGCGAGGAGATAGAACTTTAAACTTAGGCCAGGCTTTCGGCCAACTTGTCCACGGTTGTTATATTAGCGCCATACGTCTCTTGCATATACGCTATCGCCTGTGCGTAGCACCGCGCCGTTACGGCATCCGTGCAGTCTTTGGGAATAGTTATACCGTAACCCCACTGGAACGCGTCAGCGCACGTATGCTGTACGCACAAATGCGCCTGCAGCCCGCACAATATGAGGCGCCCTACTCCAAGCTCGTCTAACAAGAGCTTGAGCCCGGTTTGGAAAAACGCGCTGTAGCGGCGCTTGGTTATCATGTAGTCGTTGTCGTGCGGCGAAAGCTCAGGTATGACATCTGCGCCTTTCGTGCCAACCATAGCATGCTCGCCCCATAGCATGATCTCTTTGTCTATACTTGGTAAATGCGCGTCACATGTATATATAACCGGTATATCATGCTCGCGTGCTAGCGTGCACAAACGCGATACCGGCTCCACGATCTTAAGCGCGCGTTCGCATCCAAGCGTGCCGCTAACGAAGTCGTTTATCATGTCTATGACTATGAGCGCCGTCTTATCACGGCCGATTAGGGCTATATTATCCATGTATTATCCTCCCGTGCGCTATGTAGTTGCTCCCAAAAACATCGTATAAAGTTATGTTCTATATTGTACATAAGCGAACATATACGGTCTGTGCGGCAAGCCCACGCAGACGTAAGTGGAAAGAGGAGACATGGACGAGGTTTATGATTTTCTAAAGGAAGCCAAGACTTATTTTCTGGCAACCGCGGACGGCGACCAGCCGCGCGTACGCGCGTTTGGAACCATAGACAAGTACAACGGCAAGCTGTACATACAGACAGGCAAGTCCAAGGACGTATCGCACCAGATAGCCAAGAACCCAAAGGTAGAACTTTGCGCCACGAAAGGGCTGGACTGGATACGCGTGTCGTGCACGCTTGTGGACGACCCAGACGTAGAAGCGAAGCGCCACATGCTTGACGCGTACCCTGACCTTAAGGCTATGTATTCCGCCGAGGATGACAACACGCAGGTGCTATATATGACAGACGCCACCGCTACGTTCGCGTCGCTTGCCTCCCCCGACACGCATACCGTAACTTTTTAACGGCATGA
>JAISJA010000095.1 GCA_031261765.1 Coriobacteriales bacterium
GCCGGTTGCCCGCACCGCGCGAGCTTCGCGGCGGTCAAGAAGGCCATGCGCGCATACGACGCCACTTTCTCGGGCGACATAGGATGCTACACGCTTGGGAACGCGCAACCGTTGGACATGGTGGACACGTGCGTGTGCATGGGCGCCGGGTTCACGGTGCCACAGGGAATGTATTGGGCAGATAAGGCCGCCACCGCGTGTGGCGACGCCGACGCGACAAACGGCAAGGCAAAGACCAAGCCGAAGCTTCGCTGCGGGTTCGTTGGCGACTCGACGTTTTTCGCAAGCGGCATAACGGGAGTGATAAACGCCGTGTACAACCGCGCACCGGTAGTGTTGTTCGTGCTTGACAACTCAACCACCGCAATGACGGGCTCCCAGCCGCACCCCGGTACCGGAATACGAATAAGCTATGACGCTAGCATTAGCGACGCGGAAAACGCTATATCCATTCCGGGCATATTAAAAGCCTGCGGCGTGGGCCACGTAACAACGTGTGACCCGCTGGACTTCAGCGCCGCCGTTGCGGCCGCAAAAGAAGCCGCGAAATACACTAGCGATAACGGCGCTATAAGCGCCGTCGTATATAAATCGCCTTGCATAACGGTATGCAAGGCGCAACCGCAACCGTACGTTAACGACAAGTGCACGCAATGTCGCATATGTATAGATATGCTGGGATGCCCCGCTATAACAATGGGCGAAAGCGCCATAGATATAGACAAGTCGCTTTGTTACGGCTGCGACCTGTGCGTGCAAGTCTGCCCAAGCGACGCCATAAAGAGTACTCATATCTGCGGCGCAGGCGACGTCGCAGACAAGGCTGAAAGCGGCACGCCACAATGTGGAGATGTGCGATGACGGGCTCTATGAACATAGTCATATGCGGAGTGGGCGGCCAGGGAACCGTACTCGCCTCTCGCCTGCTGGCGCAGGCGGCGATGTCTGAAGGCGCGCACGTACGCACGGCTGAGACCATAGGCATGGCGCAACGCGGTGGCGGCGTACTTGGACACGTGCGTATATACCCCGCGCGCGACAAAGCGCTTACCGAAAACGACTTGAACGCGATTTTCAGCGAGTCCAGCGATGGTACCGCGTTACGCAGCACGCGAAACGAGGTCTTATCGCCGTTGGTGCCAAAAGGCCACGCGGACATGGTAATAGGATTCGAGCCGGGCGAGACCGTGCGGGCGCTTTCCTACATGAAGCCGGGCGGCACGGTAATATGCGCGCGCGAAGCCGTAATACCACCTGGCGCGGCACTGGACAAAGACAGCACATACGACGGTTCGGCGCAATTGGAATACCTTAAAACGCTAGCAAGCGATGACGCTATCACGCGGTTATCTATAATAGACGGCGCGGCCATATGCGACGAAGTGGGCTCCGCGAAAGTGCTGAACGTGGCCCTTCTGGGCGCTGCCGTGGCGTCAGGCGCGCTGCCGTTTGACGAAGATACCATGAAAGCCGCTATAGACAAGATGGTTAAGCCAAGGTTCATAGAGATGAACTATAAGGCCCTGGAACTTGGCATTGAACGCGGAATGATATAATACCCATATGACGTCTTTTACGACAACGCGTTTTGACTGGCGATGGCTCTAGGAGCCAGCGCTTATCTGCGTTGTTCGTATCTTTGTTCGCATCTGTTCCTAACGCCTGTGTACACGCTGGCTCCCTAATATCAAATATACAAAACAACATCAACGGCAGTACCGTATTGTATTGCGCGGTTTATAGTTCGAAAGGAAATTACCATGGAGATGAAACCAGAGATACTGAAGACGATAACAGACCAGCTTGCCACCATAAAGGAGCGCAGCCCGTTTTACGCGAAGAAGTTCGCCGACATAGACCCACGCGACGTGAATACGCAGGCGGACTTCGAGAAACTGCCCCTGTCCGAGAAAGACGACCTTCGCAAGGTATACCCGCTTGGGCTTGCGGCGGTTCCGCCTGAGAAGATAGTACGTATACATTCGTCAAGCGGCACTACCGGTACGCCGGTAATAATACCGTACACGGCTAAGGACGTGGACGACTGGGCCATACAGTTCGCGCGTTGCTATGCCATGGCAGGCATAACGTCTGACGACCGTATACAGATAACACCCGGATACGGCCTGTGGACCGCGGGCATAGGGTTCCAACTTGGGGCCGAGAAACTGGGCGCGATGTCCATACCCATGGGACCGGGCAACACTGACAAACAGCTGCAGATGATGATGGACCTTCAGTCCACGGTGCTTGGGGCCACGTCCTCTTATGCCCTGCTGCTGGCCGAGGAGATAGCGAAGCGCGGCATAGGCGACCGCATAAAACTGCGCAAGGGCGTCATAGGCTCTGAGCGTTGGGGATCCAAGATGCGCAAGCGCATAGCCAACGAGCTTGGAGTGGAGCTGTACGACATATACGGCCTGACGGAGGTATACGGCCCGGGCATAGGCATAAACTGCCAGGCACAGGAGGCCATGCATATATGGGACGACTACGTCTACGCGGAGATAATAGATCCGGACACCGGCGAGCTGGTGCCTGACGGCACGAGCGGCGAGCTCGTATTGACCACATTGCAAAAGGAAGGCGCGCCTCTTATACGTTATCGCACGCATGACCTTACGCGTATAGTGCCCGGGCAATGCCCGTGCGGAAGCCCTTATCCACGTATCGAGCGCCTTTTGGGACGTTCGGACGACATGGTGAAGGTCAAGGGTATAAACATATTCCCAGCGCATATAGAAGAAGCATTGGCGGTAACTGAGGGTGCCAGCAGCGAGTACCAGGTCATGATAGACCATATGAACGGCAAAGACATAATGACCGTGTTCTTCGAGACGGACGCGCCGGAGGGCTCTCGTAAATACATAGAGCTGGCCTTGCAGCAAGCCATTAAAGACAAACTGTCCCTTACGGTGAAGCCAATGGCAGTTAGCATAGGCGAGCTTCCACGCAGCGAGAAGAAGAGCAAACGCATATTCGACAACCGCTACTAGCCGCCAATATGTATTTTGTATGGATTTTGCGCTAAATGACGTGAGTCTGCCATATAAATATCTATATGGCAGATTTGCATAAGGCGAACATATTACACAAAACGTTCGTGGCCTTTATCGCATTTGCCCTTGTAATTATGGGGACCGTTGCGACGCCTGCGAACATCAACGTTAGCAACCAGGCGTTCGCGGACGACCCTGGCGCCCAGGGCGCGCCGCAGACCGTATCGCAAGCGCAAGTTGACACGTTGGAGCGCAACTTAAGGTCGGCGAGCGAGAGCTACAACGTGAGCCTGGCCAAGCTGCAAGCTACTAAGAATAGGATCTCAGACGCGCAAACGGAACTTGCTAAGCTGCAAGACCAAATGAGTGCCGAGAAGACCGAATATGCGAACGCCATGCGCAAGATATACACGCTTAGGTATGACAATGGCGACTTCTTGAGCGTTTTCCTTGGAGCCGAGAGCTTAAGCAGCAGCATAGCCAAACAACTTTATATGGACCGTCTTATGTCCTTGTACGCGTCTAAGATAGACGGATGGAGCCAATACCAAGACGAGCTTAACGCGAATCAGGAGATAGTCGACCAGGCAGACGCCAGCATAGCTGACGCCGCGCAGAAAGTAAACAGCGCGTATGCGAGGACCGTTGACGCATACAACGCATATGCCCAGGCAGTTAATACAAAAGCCGCGCAAGATACAGCAGCCGCGATTGCGCTTGCTGCGTCGGGCGCTACAAGTCCTAAGGAGGCGCAAAATGCAACCGATACAGATTCAGACGTGGCACCAGTCGAGGGCGGCATCGAAAGCATGGCGCCCCAATACCCGGGCGCGATCAATTGGGATGTTGGCAAACAGGCATTTGTGGCCGAGTGGTCTGCGCGTATCAATGCCTACCTTGAGGGATCCCCGCTTGCAGGCAAAGGGCAGGTTTTTGCAGAGGCTGCTTGGGAAAACGGTGTAGACCCAAGGTGGTCGCCGGCTATATCTAACACCGAGAGCTCCAAAGCGCTGTATTGTTTCAGGCAGAACAACGCATGGGGCTGGGGCCAGACGGACTGGCCTGATATGGACACGGCCATACGCGCCCATATACAAGCTCTTGCCGATAACTACGGATATACCT
>JAISJA010000048.1 GCA_031261765.1 Coriobacteriales bacterium
TTCACGTTATCCAACGTGGGGTCAAAGCCTCCTACGACTTGCATATCGTTTGCCTCGTTCACGGCATGCGCGACCGTTGACCCCATACGTCCCGCGTAGCCGTCTATAAGTACGTTAATCATGCCAACGCCGCCTTAAGTTCGTCTGTGTCACGCGGACTTATCACCGCGACCGTAGGCGTGCCGGTGAGCACGCGGTTCGCCACGCGCATTATATCGTCTTGGGTAACGGCGTTATAGCGCTCTATTATCTCATCTAACGATAATACCGGCAGACCGTTAACCAGCGCGCCACCAAGACGCGTCATGCGCGAACGCGTGGCTTCCATACCAAGTATGGTCTGGCCTAACACGTATTGACGCACACGCTCCAGCTCGTCTTTATCGACACCTTTATTCAACATGAGTTCCAACTGTTCGCGCACTATCGTTACGACTTGCTCCAAGTTCTCCGCGCGCGTTCCGCAATAAACCGCGAACTGGGCCGCGTTCATATACGCCAATGTCGTTGAGAAGACCGCGTACGCGAGGCCGCGTTTCTCGCGTACCTCCTGGAAAAGGCGGGACGACATGGGACCGCCAAGCGCGGTCTCCATGAGCTTGCCTGCGAAGCGGTCATCATCGCCAAGGGGTATGCCCGGAAGCCCATATAAAAGATGCGCCTGTTCGGTTTCCTTTTGCACGAACGCCTGCGACTTGGCGTCTTGCGGTGGCACCGCTCCCCTGTCGTTCGCGGTGCCGGGCTTCATGGAACCCAGGTATTTCTCGCAAAGCTCTACCAATTTAGCATGGTCCACGCTGCCGCTGGCCACCACCGTCACGTTTCCGGCGTGGTAGTGCTTTTCGTGATACGCCACACAATCCTCGTGTTTGAACGCGCCCACGATCTCACGCGTGCCGGCCACCGGACGTCCAAGCGGGTGGCTTGGGAACATGGCCTCGGTGAAAACGTCGAATATGTGGTCGTCAGGTACGTCTTCAGAACGCGCTATCTCCTCTATGACGACCTCGCGTTCAGAGTTTATCTCATCCTGGCTGAACACTGAGTTACAGACCATGTCGCCTAATATCTCAAAAGCCCTGTCAAGATTTTGGTCTAGTATGCGAGCATAATAGCATGTGTATTCCTTTGACGTGAACGCGTTAAGCTCGGCGCCCATCGCGTCAAACGCCATGGAGATGTCAAGCGTGCTGCGTTTCTCCGTGCCTTTGAACATCATGTGCTCCATGAAGTGCGATATGCCCAGCTGGTCTGCGGTCTCGTCACGCGAACCCACGCGGAACCATATACCAAGCGATAAGGAACGGACACCGTCCATATGCTCAGATACGACGTTCACGCCGTTGTCAAGTGTAGTGCTTTCGTAGAACATTTTGCCTTCTTTGTTACATTGTTTTTTAATGCCTGCGCCTGGGTGAACGATCATGCCTTCCATTGCCTCCGCGGTCACCGTGGTCGTTCCTGCCGCGCCTGTCATTGCCGGGTTTATAACTGCCTTCCGGCGCGTCCGGCTTCTCAAGGCGGTCAAGCGATACCTTGCCCTTCTCGTCCACCTCTGTTATCTTAACGTGCACTGTGTCGCCAAGGTTAAGCACGTCTTCTACCTTGCCCACGCGGCCGTTCGCGACCTTGCTTATGTGCAGCAGGCCGTCGTGTCCTGGCGTGAGGTTAACGAAGGCGCCGAACGATTGTATGGACACGACCTCACCGTAGTACTCCTCGCCTACCTCTGGGTCATGCACTATCTGCTCTATCTGGCGCCTGGCTTCCTCGCCGCCGGTGTCCTTGCTGGCTATGTAGACAATACCCTTCTCGTCTATCTCGATATCCGCGCCGGTCTCGTCTTGTATGCCACGAATAACCTTGCCGCCTGAACCGATGACGTCGCGTATCTTATCCACGGGGATCTCTATGGTTATTATGCGCGGCGCGAACTCGCTTAACTCTTCGCGCGGAGCCGTAATGGCTTCCATCATCTTGCCCATTATGAACGCACGGCCCTCTTTTGCCTGTGCGAGCGCTTTGCTTAATATATCTACCGATAAGCCCTTGGCTTTGTTGTCCATTTGCAGGGCTGTTATGCCGCGCTCGGTGCCGCAGACCTTGAAGTCCATGTCGCCCAAGAAGTCCTCAAGTCCCTGTATATCAGACAATATCGCGATATCGTCGCCTTCTTTGATAAGGCCCATGGCTATGCCTGCGACGGGGCGCTTTATAGGCACGCCGGCGTCCATGAGCGCTAGCGTGGAACCGCACGTTGAAGCCATAGAAGACGAGCCATTGGACTCGAGCACTTCGCTTACTATGCGTATGGTATATGGGAACTCTTCCTCGTTTGGCAGCATTGGCTCAAGCGCGCGCGACGCCAGGTTGCCATGGCCTATCTCGCGGCGTTTTGGAGAACCTATACGGCCGGTCTCGCCCGTGCAATATGGCGGGAAGTTGTACTGGTGTATGTAGCGTTTGCCCTGGCATGGGTCTATGGTGTCAAGGCGCTGCCACTCGTTTAGCATACCAAGCGTAAGCACACTTAGTACTTGCGTCTGTCCGCGGGTGAACAGACCGGATCCATGGGCACGCGACAGATAACCGACCTTTGCGGTTATCGGACGTATCTCCGTGGTGGCACGTCCGTCTGCACGCTCGCCGGTCTCAAGTACCATGGCACGCATGGCGTGCTTCTCCAAAAGCTTAAGCTGAGCGGGGATCTCGCGATGCCACTTCTCTTGTTCTTCTTCTGTGAAGGTCGCCTTTATCTCGTCTTTAAGCGCGTCTACCTTAGCCATGCGCGAGAGTTTATCGGCGTCTTTAAGGGCAGCGCTCATGCGATCATAATATGGTGCTATCCTGCTCTCGACTTCCGGTACGGGCTCGTCCAGCTCGTAGGTCTTGGGCTCCGGCGCTACCTTCTCCAAGAAGCGTTTCTGCGCCTCGCAGAACTTGCCAATGGCCTCTTGGGCGAACGTGAGCGCGGCAAGCATGTCCTCTTCTGAGATCTCCTCGCCACCGGCCTCTACCATTGAGATATAGTCCGCCGTGCCGGCCACTGAGAGCTCAAGGTCTGATTCCTCTTGCTCCTGGTATGTTGGGTTGACGATGAATTCCTTCGTCTCGCGGTTGCGGCCTATTTGGACGCCAGCCGCCGGGCCGTCGAACGGGACGCCGCCCACAAGCAGCGCCGCCGAGGCGCCCATGATGCCTATGATGTCATACGGGTTGTCACCGTCTATCTGCCATATGGTGTCCACTATCTGCACGTCGTTGCGGAAGCCGTCCGGGAAACCGGGACGTATGGGACGGTCTATGGCGCGTGCCATAAGCGTGGCCTTATCACTTGGACGCGTCTCGCGTTTTATGTAGCCGCCCGGTATGCGCCCTACGGCGTACATGCGTTCGACTACGTCTACCGTAAGTGGGAAGAAGTCCAGGTCACGGCGTTCCTTTGACACCGTTGCCGTGACAAGCTCGATAGTGTCACCCTGCGTTACTACCACGGCGCCTGTAGCCTGCTTGGCCACCTCGCCCGTAGTTAGCGTGTACTTCTTTCCGTAAAGCTCGAACTCTTCTGTGATCTTACTCAAAATCTTCTCTTTCCCTCGTCGTGTTCGTGTGACGCGTCTTTGTGATTGCGCTTGGAGCGCACCTTATCGCGTCGCACAGGCCCTTGCGTCCGCCCGTGCGGATGTGGCCCTCTTATGAAATGGGCGACCGAAAAGGCCGCCCACAAAGGCACCGTTGTTAAACAGTGTCACGTATACCAAGTTTCTTGATAAGCGCGCGGTAGTCGTCTATGTTGCGGCGTTTTATGTAGCCAAGAAGGCGACGACGCTTACCTATGAGCATAAGCAGGCCGCGGCGCGTATGGTTGTCCTTGGGATGTACCTTAAGATGCTCTGTAAGGTCTTTAATGCGCTGCGACATGAGCGCTACCTGTACCTCTGCGGAGCCGGAGTCCGTCTCGTTCTTGCCGTACTCCTTGATTATCTCTGCTTTCTTTTCTTTGCTAAGTGGCATAATAGAATCCACCTTTCATTGGGGATGCGTCCCCATACGCCCAAGGCTGAACGCGCGCCGGTGGAGCGTCGCGCTAAGCGCTGGGTAATTTACACAACCTTACTATTGTAACGCATATGCTGGGCATGCGTGCCATGGGGACGGTTCTTATGGCGTGTTTGTCAAACGTCATCCCCGCGGAAACGATGATCTCTCCCAAGATGTATGCCCATTGCAGGAGATTTCTGCCTACGCGGGAATGACGAAATGACAGCGAGGATGACGACAAGCACGCCATAAGAACCGTCCCCATGGCACGCATGGCACGCGCACCTCGCAGTTTTATACCAACCAGGAACTACACTATGTTATACAATGCCGAAGTAATCCAGCAAGGTCTTTATTCCAATAAGTATGAGGATGACACCGCCCGCTATCTCAGCGCGCGATTTATATTTAGCGCCAAATATATCGCCCACCTTAAGTCCTACCATAGACAATGCGAACGTGACCACGCCTATTATGACGACCGCGACTATTATGCCAAGGCTCACATTATTAATGCCGATAAGCACGCCGCCGGGCAGAAACGCGAACGTGACACCTACGGCCAGCGCGTCTATGCTTGTGGCTATGGCCAAAGGCGCCATGCTCTTAGCGCCAAACGAAGCATCACGGACCTCGTCTTTGTTGCTTATGCCTTCGCGTATCATGTTAGCGCCTATTAAGACCAGAAGGGCGAATGCTATCCAACTGCTGAAAGACGTTATGTACGCGGCGAAAGTGGACGCCAGTAAATAGCCTATAAGCGGCATAAGCGCCTGGAAGCCGCCGAACCATGCGCC
>JAISJA010000109.1 GCA_031261765.1 Coriobacteriales bacterium
CCATGCAACAATATAATCGCATAATCCAGCGATATGGCCAGTTGCAGAATAGGCGTCACGGCGTTCGTAACGAACGACACGGACGGCATGAGCGCGTTCGTGCCCATGTTTATGAGGACCGCTATGCCTCTGGCCGCGAAATACAGCAACGGCTCTATCCACGACGTGGTGGTGAGTATGAGTATTATGAGGATAAGCGGTATGGCCATGGACATCGCAAGGCTCACCTGCGAACTCGCGGCTTCCTGCATGGTAGCGCTTGTAGCCGCGCTGCCACCCGCGGGGTTATCACCAATGACACTATATACCTGGTTCATAACCGGCACTTCGTCGCCGGAGCGCACCGTAAACGATATTAACGCGTTGCCGTCTTTGTAGTAGCTGTCTACCGTATCCTGGTTCTGCGTCTGCAGCGGTTTGTTTATGTCAACGATGTCATCTAGCCACGTTACGTTGCTTACGCCGTCTATCGCTGCCAGCTTGGCCTTATAGTCCAGGGCCTCAGGAATGGAGCAATTCTGTATCATGACGTCTGTGTCCGGGGTGGACTGCGTGAATTCGTCGTTCATAACATGGATCGCCTGGGTGGACTCAGAGGCGTCGGGCAGGTAGTCCACCATATTTGAGTTAACTACAGTGGCGCGCGAAAGGAAGGCGCATATCAACGCCAACACCACCGACACGATGACTATTGATTTGCGATGCTTTATGATCCAACTACTATAACGATCCATGCGCGTTCATGTTCCTAACGAAAAAAGAGGTCGTTATTTAATTGTAATGAAGTATGTTTAGAAACCAGACGGCATTCGAGAAGTGTTTATTGAATGTTTATTTTGGTTCGTACTTATATACGTTGTGTGTAGACTTGGACGGTTCTTGTGTTTCGTCTTGCTTTGCGTCTTGCGCTTGGTCAAATGGTGCATCCTGCACGCCGCCTTCCACTTTCTTAAACACGCCAAGCTGCGGCTTTTTCTTCTTGTGCGCGTACACAAGGAATATGACGCCAAGGATAACAAGCGGCGCCGACAACACCATGCCCATGGTGAGCCATCCGCCAAACAGATAACCTATTTGCGCGTCTGGCTGGCGCACGAACTCTACGGCTATGCGGAATATGCCATACAACAGCATGAACGTCCCGGCAAACGTGCCGCGCGGGCGCGCCGGGACCTTGCGTGAGAGTATCATCATGACAATGAATATGACGAGACCCTCTAAGACGGCTTCATACAATTGCGACGGCTGGCGCGGCAAGTTGCCGGCAGACCCGCCAAACACGACTCCCCATGGAAGGTTCGTGACGGCGCCCCATCGCTCGCCGTTTATGAAGTTGGCGCAGCGTACTAAGAATATACCCACCGGCGCGCCTATTACTATGAGATCGCCTAACGTAAGCAGCGGTATCTTATCGACCTTTGATACTATAGCGAGCGCTACTACCATACCTATGACTCCACCGTGGAAAGACATACCACCGTTACTGACCGCGAAAACCTCCAGCGGGTGCGCGAAGTAGTAGCCGTTGCCGTAGAACAGCACGTAGCCCAAGCGCCCGCCTATTATGATGCCAAGCGCGGACGCTAGTATGATAGTAAGTAAGACATCCGCGGGAAGGCGTATCTTCCAGTGCTTCGCCGTAAGATACACTATTATGCCGCCTATTATTATGCCGGCAAGGTATCCCAAGCCATACCATCTTATGGCAAACGGGCCTATATAGAAAGCGATGGGACTTAACGCGTGGTATATATCGTTTAGCATGGTCGCCTATCTATCGCATACGCCGCGCGCTTATACGCGGTCTTGTTCCAGGTGCTCCAGACGTGGGGCGTTCTTTATGAAGAACTTGCAGAAACGGCATGTCTCTTTAACGGCCGCCGTATAGTCTACCGTGGGGTCTAACATGTCAATGCCAATGGCAAGTTCGTGTTGCGGCTTGTCACACGCGGTGTAGCAGCAATCGGCCGGGCACACGCCGTCCGTACTTGCTATGGCATGCGGACAACGCGAGGCCATCTCGGTGTCACAACCACGTTTTTGCCAACATTTACTCACCTGAACACGCTCCTGCTTCTTACCGTGGATTCCGGGTCAAGCCCGGAATGACGAAGGGGATGTAACCGCGTTTTTGCCAACATTTGCTCACCTGAACACGCTCCTGCTTCTTACTGTGGATTCCGGGTCAAGCCCGGAATGACGTAATGGGGTACCGGAATGACGAAATATACGACCCGGAATGACATAAATGGTTATAAGGCCAATGAGGGCAGATTCCGGGAGTCTAGGTGCCCGATATATCGACTTACAGCGATTGGGACGGGGTCGGACCGCTCTGCCCCTGGTAGTGACTACCAAGCGTTGGGTCGCCATATGGTTTATCAACGGACGTTGACATACGCTCGAACGATATCTGACCTATCTTCATACCGGGCGTAAGCAGGATCGGAAGGTTCGCCACATTGGAAAGCTCCAACGTTAAATTGCCGGTCCAACCTGGGTCCACGAAGCCCGCGGTTGAATGTATGAGCAAGCCTATGCGCCCAAGCGTGCTTTTGCCCTCCAGGCGTCCTAATATATCGTCTGGAATGGTAACGCACTCCAACGTGCTGGCTAACACGAACTCGCCTGGGTGCAGCACGAATGGGTCAGATGACGTCGCCGACATGAGCTCCGTGAGCTCGGGCTGGTGCGCCGTTGGGTCTATGAAGGGATACCTGGCGTTGCGGAACACCCTGAAGTCGTTACCAAGGTGTAGGTCGATGCTGGCCGGCTGCACGTCTTTATCGTCAAACGGCTCTAGTTTTATCCTGCCGTTCGCGATCTCTTCTCGCATTGTTATGTCAGATAATACCACACGGTCCTCCAAACCTCATAAACCTATTGCCGCTCCGCATACGCACTTAGCGGCTGGAATCCTGCGCAACGCCTACGGCGTTCGCAGGATGACGTATCGCTTGCCACGGCGTTCGCAGGATGACACACTGTTTGCTATCGCCGAGCTCGCGGGATGACGCACGACGTTAGTACGCTACGACAAAAACTACGCCGGCATACCAAACATGTCAGGCATAAGGCCGTCTAGCGCCGGGACCACTTTCGTGACTTCCGGAATGTGGTCTTTCAGCACTCGCTCAACACTGTTCGCAAGCGTAAGCTGGCTCATCGGGCAGCCCTTGCACGCGCCCTCAAGCTCGACTTCCACAACGCCGTCATCAGATATGCTACGCAGTTTAACGTCTCCGCCGTCAGCCTGCAAAGCCGGGCGGATTGTCTCCAAAACCTCGTCTACGCTCTCTTTTGAAATAGCCATTTCAACTCCTGTTTCTTATGGCGGGCACGCGCCCGCGTACGGTCAAAAGTGATAGTTATCTTTAAGTATAATACACAAGTATAGCGCAACTAAAAACGTATCCCACCTGACAACTTCTCTATCGGGCGCTTTAGGCACAGGAATATAACGGCGCAAACGGCGACCACTATACCAAAGGCTATGAAGTACCCTCCGGGCGCCGCCTCGTTGTAGAAGTTCACGGTAAAAGAGTTGACTCCCTGGCTCAACGAGTCCGATATCATCCATATGCCCATAAGCTCAGAAACGTGCGTTGCCGGCGCGTATTCTGACGTAGCGCCCAAAGACGTTGGACTTACCAAGAGCTCTCCTACCGAGAAGAGCATTATGACGAAGAGCATCCACAGCGGGCTGAACTGCGAGCCGTCCATATGCTGCATGAACACCAATCCCAATATGAACATGGAGACCGCGGCCAGCACCATGCCACAGAACATCTTCACGACTATGGACGGCTGGCGCGTACCAAGTTTCGCCCATAGCCACGCGAATATAGGCGTCACTATAAGTATGACCACGGGGTTAACTGACTGGTACCAAGAAGCCGGTATAATGAAGCCCGATATGTCCGAGAACAGCCGGGTGTCAGCTATGACGGGGACCGTGGCGAACTGTTGGTCGTATATCGCGAAGAACGCCGTTAGCGCTATGAATATTGGAATATACGCCACCACGCGGCGACGCTGCTTGCTGGTTATGTGCTTATCGGCGATTATAGACGCGAAGATAGCGCACACGATGACCGTGCATATAAGAGGGAACACCGCCGTGAACACCGGCAGCGTAAGGACGCCCGAGTTTATGAGGACGGCTATGACGACGATGAGGACGAGCGCGCCCGCTGTTATCCACAGGCCGAACTTCCTGCGTTCCGACGGGCTAAGCGGATTCGACGCTTTGGTCTCAAGGTGCTGCAGCGTGAACTTGGACGACGTGATGAAGACCGCAAGGCCTATTATCATGACCAGCGCCGGTATCATGAAGGCGACGTGATACCCTATGGCCTCCGCGACGAAGCCCACTATTAACGGCGAGAAGAACGAGCCTAGGTTGATTCCGAAATAGTATATGTTGAACGCGGACTGCCTTTTGGGGTCGCCCTCTTTGTAAAGCGCGCCCACCAGGGCCGACACGTTGGGCTTTAACAGGCCGGTGCCAAGGCATATGAACGCGAGGGCCAGCAGCACCGCCCACATTCCAAGCGGTATGCCCAATATTATGTGTCCGACGGCTATGATCGCCCCGCCTATTATAACGGAGCGCTTCTGACCAAGCAGCCTGTCTGCCACCCATCCGCCAATAGCGCTTGACAAATACACGAACGCCGAGAAAAGGCTTGTTATCGACATGGCAGCGGTCTTATCAAGGCCAAGACCGCCTTCCAGCGCGGTAGCGTACAGGAACAGCACGAGGATAGACTTCATGCCGTAGTAGCTGAAGCGCTCGCAGACCTCTGTAGAGAACAGGTTGAAAAGACCGGTAGGATGCCCGAACAGCGTACGCGGGCCACGCGCGTTTATCGCGTTGTTTATCTGTGGATCTGAGCTCACCCTTTAACTAATTCCGCCCTCTCTTGCCTTAGGTCCGCCTTGGCTTGCCATATGTGACTTGCTATATATAACTTTATATGGAGCTCTTTGTGGTTTGTATCTTTATACTTGCCTGCAACAGGTAGTCATGCGGGTTCGCCTTGCTCAACTCGTCTTCCAGAAACACGTTGTAGACAGGCCCATCTAAAACCAGATTGTTCTTATTGGCATATCTTATCATACGTTTAGGCAGGTCACCGGGCTCACCGTAATATCCACGCGCGTATCCAACAAGGTACCTGCCCGCAGGGCGTATAGCGGTGCCTCTGGGATTCAGCGATATATAACGGTCCGGCTGCGCGGGATTGTCCTCAAAATGTTCCATGGAATTGAAGTAGCCGCCTATGGGAAAATTAGCGTAGAAGCCCAGAGCGCGCATCTTCTTCCACGAGCGCGTGAAGCTCTCGAAAAAGCTGTCACCATCGTCAAACGTGTTTTGTGGACCCAACAGGAACTGCCGCTCTATCATAGCCACGTCTTTTATACTGTTATCGTCTACGGTGCGCGCCTCAGATAAAAGTTCGCTGAAAGCACGTATCACACGGTGCGTCTCCAGCATCTGCGTAAGCTGGTCGTCCATGGCAGAATCTTGTTGTTGGAGAAGGTCGTATATGGTGTCAGGATTGCGCTCCGGCATCCAACTGGCTATCTCCTCAAGCGACATGTTGAAATTGGAAAGCGAGCCTATAGCGCTTAAAGTCGCCAGCTGCATGGGAGAATAATAACGCTTGCCCATGGAATCGCGCTCGAATGGTTCAAGCAACCCGATGTCGTCATAATAGCGCAGCTTGGACGCCTGCGTTCCCGCAAGCTCGGCGAACTCTGTGACTGAAAGCAAGGTGTCCTGTCCCATTGATATGCGGCCTTTCCATATGGATTTATAAGATTTTTCTATGGTAGAACAGCAGCGCCGTTCGTGGGGTTTAATTCATAAGAAATACATAAACGCGCTATTTCTCCAGTTGCGGTGGTAGCGACGGAATGGCCACCACGAAACACGCGCCGCCGTTTGGCAGGTTGAACGCCTCCACCGTGCCGTCATGCGCCATGACTATAGCCTTTACTATCGTAAGGCCAAGGCCGGCGCCACCGGTAGTGCGCGCGCGCGACGTGTCCCCACGATAGAAACGGTCGAACAAGCGCGCGGGGTCAACGTCGCCAAAACCGGGGCCGTCGTCGCTAACGGTTATGACGCTGTGCTCGCGCACACCGGAAAGCTCCACCTTTATAGTGCCGCCCTTACTAACGTAGCGGCTCGCGTTGTCTATGAGGTTCTGCACCACCTGCTGCAACCTGTCAGGGTCGCCAAGCACGTCCGGCGCTTCTCCGCTTATCTCTAAGTTGGCCTCGCGCTCCTCTAATACCGGCTCCAGCATGTCCGCCGCGTTGCGCACGACCACGTGCAGGTCTATGCGGTGCAGCGCTATCTCGCCGTCGCCCTCTATATGTTGCAACGTTAGCAGGTCGTTTGCCAGGCGCGTAAGCCGTTTGCTCTCGCGCACTATCGTAGCGCCAAAGTGCCTGCGGTCTTCAAGCGATATGTCGGCGTCCATCATCGTCTCTGCCGCGCCGCGTATGGCCGTAAGCGGCGTGCGTATCTCGTGCGCCACGTCGCCCACGAACTGGCTCTGGCGTTTGTTCTCGGCCGCGGCCTCCGCCATGGCGTTTCGCACGTTGTAACCCACCGTGTCAAGCGCGCTTGCAAGCTCTTGCACGCCCAACGGCGCGTCGTTCATCTTATCGTCCATGAAATGCGTGCCAAAGTGCCCGTCGGCCAGCTGCTTTACCTTAAGAGACAACTTCGAGAGCGGCCCCACGTATATTCCGGTGGCTATATACGCGCAGATAAACGCAAGGACGGCCAGTAGCGGAATGCATATGATGGCTATCCAATACTGTCCTTCGTAATGCCCGTCCTGATACACTATGAGCGAGAACGAGAACAGCACGAGGAAGGCTAACGCGATGCCAACTGAGAACACGGCGCATATAAGCGATAGTAGCAATCTGAGCCTATGATACTGCATATTTACAGTATAATAGAATATTCATATGAAACCTGACGCAACAGACGACACACAGGCGAATGCGGCGGGAACCTTAAACGGCGCAGCTAACCAGGCACAAAGCGCAACAGACACAACGGACGTCATAGACAACGTAGTGCCCGCGGGTGTGGAGGCATGCCCGGTAGACATATACGTGCCATCAGACGAACAGGCGCAAGCCGTGAAAGCAAGGCTTGACACCACGAGCTACGCGCTTATCCTAAAACAACAAAAAGGCGAAGCGACCGAATACGAGGTATACAAGAACCTTGCGAAACGCGAGAAGCACGCTGAACACAAGCGCACGCTAAGCCAAATATCCGCAGACGAGAAGAACCATGAGATGGTATGGCGCGCGTACACCAACACGGACGTGCGCCCAAAGCGCCTGCAGGTCATATGGTTCAGCTTACTTGCTTTCGTATTGGGTTACACGTTCGTCATACGCCTCATGGAAAGCGGCGAGAGTAAGGCCCAAAGCGTATACGCGAGGCTTAAGGACACGGTCCCGGAAATCTCGCAGATAATAGCCGACGAACGGCGCCACGAGGACTGCCTTATAGACATGTTGGACGAGGAGCGCCTTCACCACATGGGCGACATCGTGTTAGGCTTAAACGACGCGCTGGTAGAACTGACGGGCGCAATAGCCGGTTTCACGCTCGCGTTAGCCAACACGCGCCTCATAGCGCTAAGCGGTATAATAACCGGCATATCGGCGACGCTTTCAATGGCAGCCTCTAACTACCTTGCGTCGCGCACGGAGGGCAATCCCAACGCGCTTAAGGCAAGCGTGTACACCGGAGTGGCATACCTTATAACAGTAGTCATACTCATATTGCCATACCTGTTATTTGGAGAAGACCAGTACATCGCGGCGCTTATCACCATGCTTATATGCGCGGTCGTTATAATATTCGCGTTCAACTTCTACGAGTCGGTCGCGGAAGAGAAGAGCTTCTGGCCACATTTCCTGTCCATGACGGCGATAAGCCTGGGGGTGGCTGTTATATCGTTTGGTATAGGCGTGCTGGCTAAGATGATTTTAGGAGTAGACGTATAAATAGGGTTCACTTTGGCACCTAAGCTGCCGATAGCCGCGCTCATTGGCGATTAGCCAACTACGCGCGCCTCTCGGCAGCTTATGCACTCAAATTGAACCCTATTTATATAATATATATACTAAAGGTTCAGGAGATGTAAGTAAGTAAATGGGTGTTGAGCAAATCGTATCCATAGCGGTCTTCGTGGGCGTTATGGTGCTAATAGTCACCGAGAAGGTCCATCGCACGCTGGCGGCGCTGCTGGGCGCGGCCGTTATATTGGTGAGCGGTATATTGCCGTTCGACGCCGCGATGAATCACATAGACTTCAACACGCTTGGCGTGCTTGTAGGCATGATGCTGTTCGTGGCGGTGGTACGGCGAAGCGGGCTGTTCGAATACATAGCGATAAAAGCCGCGAAGCTTGCGAAGGGCGACCCATGGCTCATAATGGTGGCGCTTACTATAGTGACGGCGGTCTTATCGGCATTCTTAGACAACGTGACCACGGTGCTGCTTGTTGGACCTATGACGCTAATGATATGCCGCGAGCTGAAGCTGTCGCCCGTACCGTTTTTCGTAACGCAGATAATGGCGTCCAATATAGGAGGCACAGCGACCCTCATAGGCGACCCGCCTAATATAATGATAGGGTCCGGCGCAGGGCTCACGTTCATTGATTTCATAACAACAGACGCGCCTGCTATCATACTAGTATTGGCAGCTACGATAATAGCGTTCCGTTTCATATACGGACGCAAGCTCTCGGCCGCCGAAGAGGACATGTGGGCCATACAACAGCTTGACGAGCGCGAGTCCATAAAGGACCGCACACTGTTCATAAAGAGCATAGTCATGATTGTGCTGGTCATAGTCGCGTTCATGATACACAGCGTGTTCAATTTGGAGACGGCCGTCATAGCGCTTAGCGCCGCGGCCATAATGATGGTCATTGGACGTCAGGACGTTGAAGAGACCGTGCTGGGCGTGGAATGGACGACCATTGGGTTTTTCGCCGGGCTATTCATAGTGGTAGGTGGCATGGTACAGACCGGGGTCGTTAACATGCTGGCGCAATGGCTGGTTAGCATTACAGAGGGCCAGGACCTTATAGCCATGTTGGTCATATTGCTGGCGTCCGCCGTTATATCCGCCATATTGGACAACATACCTTTTGTCGCGACGATGATACCCGTTATAACCACTATGGCCGCGTCCGGCGTGGACGTGGCGCCGCTTTGGTGGGCGCTCTCGCTTGGCGCATGTCTTGGCGGCAACGGCACGCTTATAGGCGCGAGCGCGAACGTCGTGTTGTCAGGTATATCTAACCGCGAAGGCTACAAAATGACATTCGTTGGCTACCTTAAAGTGGGCCTGCCGCTCATGTTGATGTCGATAGTTATATCCGGTGTGTATCTTGTATTTCGCTTTGGGTTGGAGTAGCTGCTTCGTTGCTGATAAGCCCGGTTCCATTAGGAGCTATAGAATCAGGTACATAGTTCGAGTAGAACTCGTCCATCTCGTCATATTCTTGTTCACTAAGTTCTCGCATAATATCTTCTATAGTCCGAATAACAGGTTCGTTAGGTTGCCAGCGGTTGCGTTAAGGTAGATTCCTATGGGGTTCACGTTAAGTATATATGGAACTATGAACAGCAGCACCATCATTACCGGCAGTGCGTATCTTTGTATGCTGTAGTATTTACGAAGCGCTTTGTCCGACAGTAACGGCGCTATTATGCTGGAACCGTCAAGCGGCGGTATGGGGATGATATTAAAGAACAGCAATACGAGGTTTATCTGCGCGAAGATGTAGAACACATAATATACCCAATAGAATACAGACGGATTGATTGGGTATGCTATCATTACGACGCGCCCAAGCAAGGCTCCGACAAGAGCCATGACAAGGTTCGCGCACGGGCCTGCAAGGCCCACCATGAGCTCGCCTTTGCGCAGGTCTTTAAAGTATGCCGGATTATACGGCACGGGCTTAGCGTAACCGAATACCGGCAAGTTAAACACCATTAACGCGAGCGGTAATATGACCGTTCCAAACGGGTCCAAGTGCTTAAGCGGGTTAAGCGACAGACGCCCGCTGAACTTAGCCGTTGGGTCGCCCAGCTTGTATGCCACGAAACCGTGTGAGACCTCGTGCAGCACCAGCGCCGGAATAAAACAAATGAAGCTGATTATCGAGAACACCGATATGCCGAATATGCTTGATGCCGTGTTCATGAACGCAACTCCTCACATGGATTCCGGGTCAAGCCCGGAATGACGTAATGGGGTGTCAGAATGACGTAGGATGAGAACACCGATATGCCGAATATGCTTGATGCCGTGTTCACTTAGTAGCGTCCTCTATGGTAGACGTTAATATATACCATTCCTCCTCGAGCTCCGGAATGTGTTGCTTTAGCGCCGTGTATTCTTCCATGGCAGCGTTAAACGCGTCTTTGTCCTGATACAACTCTGGGCTGGCCATCATCTCCATTAGTTCATCATAGCGTTTCTGTGCCGCGTCAAGCTCCGGCTCCAGTTTCTTTAGGCGCGCTCGCTCGTCTTTTAAGTTGCGATAAGCGGCGTTGCGTGCCTCGGCCTCCGCGCGCTTCTGGTCGCGCGTCTTACGGCGCGCCGCCGCTTTCTGGCCACCTGGTCCCGCAGGTGGCGCAGCCGCGGCTTCCACCTTGGCCTTCACTCCACCGGCCTCGCGCACGGTCGTGAATGGCGCCGCAGGCCGGGCGTTCGCCTTGCGTATCTCAGCTTCAGCGTCCATACCGCCGGTCTTGCGAAGGTAATAGTCGTAGTCGCCGGCATATTCGGTAAGCTTGCCGTCACGCACGTCTATTATGCGGTTCGCTACGGCGCGTATGAGATGCCGGTCATGGGTTATAAGCACAAGCGTCCCGTTGAAAGCCTTAAGCGCGTCTTCTAATACGTCCGCGCTGGCTATGTCCAAATGGTTCGTTGGCTCGTCCAGACACAGCAACGGAGCCGGCTTCACGAGCATCTTCGCCAGTGCAAGGCGGCTTTTCTCCCCACCTGAAAGCACGCTCACTTTCTTATCGACGTCGTCACCCGTAAACAGGAACGCTCCCAGCAACGTGCGCACCTGCGCGATGGTCCAGCCGGGTGCTACGGAGTCAAGCTCCTTGAACACGGTATTGTTAACGTTTAGCTCTTCAAGCTGGTGCTGTGCGTAATACGCGCACGTGACGTTTGTTCCAAGCTTCCTGGTACCGCTATCAGGTTCAAGCACGTCCGCTATCATCTTAAGCAAGGTCGATTTACCGGCGCCGTTGGGGCCAACTAGCGCGACCTTCTCGCCACGGTAAAGCGTAAGGTCTATGGGGTCATGCTCGCCGCCGTATACGACGTTATCGCCATAACTTTTCGTTATGGCCGTGAGCTTTATGACCTTGTCACCGGTGCGCGGCGGCTGCTTGAAGTTGAAACGCACACGCTTGCTGTAATGCGGGGCCTGCAGGCGCTCTACCTTCTCAAGCTTCTTAACGCGATCCTGCACCTGGCGGGCTTTCGTGGCCTGATAGCGGAAGCGCTTGATGAACGCTTCCATATGCTCTATCTCCTCGCGCTGCTCCTCGTACGCTTTTAGTGCCAGACGGCGGCGCTCTTCGCGCTGCACCAAAAAGTCGCTATAGTTGCCGGTATAGTATGATAGCTTGCTATCCTCAAGGTCTATTATGTGGTCAACCAGGTCGTCCATGAACGCGCGGTCGTGGCTTACTATGACCACCGCACCTGCGTAGCCGCGCAGGAAGCGCTCGAACCACTGGACGCTCTCAAGGTCAAGATGGTTCGTTGGTTCGTCCAGCAACAATAAACTTGGTTTTGAGACCAGCAGGCGCGCAAGCGCTATACGCATCTGCCATCCGCCGGAGAACTCGTCGGTCGTGCGTTGCATGTCTCCTTCTTTGAAGCCCAGGCCAAATAGTATAGTGCGCGCGTCGGCCTCGGCGGTGTATCCACCGGCGTGCTCGAACGCGTCGCGCACACGGCCGTATTCAGCTAGGATCTTCTGTTGTTTGTCCTCAAGGTCATGAACCTGCGATTCTGCGCAATCTGCATCTAGATCCCCAGCGTTTCGTTCGGCGCTGCGTGCCTCACCGTCTTCGCTATACTCAGACGCGCGGGAATGACGAGATGCATACTGCGCCATCTGGGCTTCAAGCTGGGCCATGCGCGACTGCATACCGCGTAGGTCGCCGGCAGCGTCAAGCACCGCGTCAAGCACGCCGCGGTCGCTTGCTATGTCCTCTATGGACTGCTGTTCCAACTAACCTATGGTCGCGTCTTTCGCGAGCGATATGGTCCCCTCGTCTGGTGCGTCACGGTGCGCGATTATGTTAAGCAGCGTGGTCTTGCCGGCGCCGTTAGCACCGACAAGCGCGGTGCGGTCGCGTTCGTTTACATGGAATGTAGCATTTGAGAACAGCGTTCGCGCGCCATATGACTTGGATATGGAATCTATATTAAGAAGCATTGTCGTCTTTGTTAATTATATATGATGATGTACCACGAGAACCGTCCCCATGGCACGGGAGCAATCACGTACTAAAGCGAGCGTTGGAAGTCAGCTACAGCGCGGCGCGTTACGTCTGCGGAATATCCTTTGGACAACAAGTGCCTGTAGCGCGCGTCACGCTCATTCTTCGCACGCGGATGGTATTTTTCAAGCTCGGCCAGCGCGCGCTCGAACTCGTCTTCGCCCTCAAAGAAGTCATCAGGGTAGCCATCGTATCGCTGCACGTCAACGCCCAGTTTCTCAAGCTCGCGCTCTATGCGCTGACGCCCCCAACCGGCGCTTACCTTACT
>JAISJA010000111.1 GCA_031261765.1 Coriobacteriales bacterium
TCGCCTATGCCTATAAGGCAGTGCCAAAAGACCATGGCACTTAGCGTGACGAAGAACTGCGCGTTACCTGACACCCAAAGTTCTATTGAGCATACGGCCGCAGAACATACGACGGCCACGAACGATCCTATAGCGGCGCCGGTTATCTTAGCTCCATAGCTTGTGGATATACGCTGTACCAATTGGTATATGGCGACTCCAACGAACGGCGATATGACACCCATGTTTATGATGTTCGCACCAAGCGTGGTTATGCCGCCGTCGCCAAAGACCAGGGCCTGTATGACAAGCACGGCGCTCATGACTATAGTGGCGGGCCATGAGCCAAGTAATATTCCCGCCGCGGCGCCGCCCACGAAGTGCCCGCTCGTACCGGCCGCGACCGGGAAGTTAAGCATCTGCAAAGCGAATATGAGCGCCGCCAAGACGGCGGCCAGGACTATCTTCGCGCTGTCGAAGCGCTTGCGTATCCAATACGACGCGTATCCTATTACCCCGGCGCCACCTGCCCAGCAAACTGCCCATGTCTTCGTGTCAAGCATTCCGTCAGGTATGTGCATTAACGCTCCTCAAAATACATAAGCCCCACTCACATCTACCGTTATATCAGGCTATATAGTAGCATACAATCATTTAAATCATACCGATAAGGCCGCACGTCGCACCGAAAGGTTTACAGACGGCGCGCCGGCGCGTATCACCGGCGCGTATCACAACCCGGTTGGTCAGACGATAACCTTACCCACCGCGGCGGCGATCTTCCTAAGTTCCTCTAAAAGCGCCTCAAACGCCGACAGCGTAAGCTGCTGGGCCGCGTCTGATTTCGCCTTGGCCGGGTTTGGATGTATCTCTATCATGACGGCGTCTGCTCCTGAAGCGACGGCCGCTTTGGCAAGTGCCGGCACCAGGTCGGCCTGTCCCGCCGGATGCGACACGTCAACGCATATAGGCAACAGCGAGCGTTTGTGGATGACCGGCACGGCCGATATGTCAAGCGTGAAGCGCGTGGCGATCTCAAACGTGCGCATACCACGCTCGCATAACATTATGTTAGGGTTACCATATTGTGTTATGTATTCAACGGCGGACAGCCACTCGTCTATAGTGGCGGCCATGCCACGCTTGAACAGCACGGGCATATGGTTTTTGGCCGTGGCTTGCCCGATGTCTTTCAATAGCTCGAAATTGGCCATGTTACGCGTGCCGATCTGCAGGGCGTCAACGTAGTCCATAGCCATATCTATATGTTTGGTGTCTAATACTTCGCAAAGGGACTTAAGCCCGTGCGCCTTGCTTGCGTCGCATATAAGCTTTAGACCTTCCTTGCCAAGCCCCTGGAACGAATACGGGCTGGTGCGTGGCTTGAAAGCGCCTCCGCGTATCCACGTAAGGCCGTTCCTCTCCAGGCAAGCCGCGACTTCCTCCATTTGCGCCGCGTCCTCTATCGAACAAGGACCTGCCAACATGGTTATAGTCCCTGGCTCGTGATATGGGACGTACGGCGTATCTGCGCCGCCTGTGACGCCCGTGTTGTTCCCGCTCATGAACGCATCTCCTTGCTTACGCGCAATATGGTCTCGTATATGGCACGCAGGTCGTCATTGTACATGGGCCCGTTATTTATCGTCGAGACCTTCTCGAATATCTCCTCTTCACGTTTAGGGTCATAAAGGCCCATCTTCGCGTCCGGTTTAAGCGCGCGTATGGCAAGCGCTTCTTTTGCGCGCTCGTTAAAAAGCCCGACTAATTCAGCGTCAATCTCGTCTATCTTCGCACGATGCTCTTCTATGGATTCCAATGCGTCAGACATGTTGGCCCTCCCTGTACGTTTAAGGAAACTATGGCGCAGCGCCTGTATTGTTTCCTTGACAATATATACTCTTACTAGCATAACATAGTATACTTAAGATATGGATAAATTATATTTTGATTTTAGCGGTGGGGCGACGAAGGAAAGCATATTGGCGCAACTTATAGCCGCATGCGACAATGAATACCATCATCGTGCGTACGATGACGTCAAAGACATATTAGCCAACTTCGCCATTAGCGATGGTGCTCGTAAGTTAGCAAACGACGTATATAGCGTGCTAGCACGCGCGGAGTCTTCAGTACATGGCATGTCCTTAGACGAGACGCACGTCCACGAGGTAGGCAATACTGACGCCCTGGTGCATATACTGACGTCTTGCGTACTTATGGACAAGCTTTCGCCCGCCAGTGTAACGGCAAACCCTATGGCCCTGGGTTCAGGTACGATAATATGCGCCCACGGCGAACTTCCGGTACCGGCACCGGCCACGGCGAAGATATTAGAGACATTGCCTGACGGTGCCTATCATGGCGGCGGCGAGGGCGAGCTGACGACGCCCACCGGCGCGGCGATGGCAGCCGCTTTCGTTACCGACTGGGAAATCTAAAACGCGAAGACTTTAAGCGGGCGCGTCCCTGGGGCTTATGCTTAATTGCAGTTGGCGCGAAGATGAGGCGAAGTTTACTATGGTAAATGAGCCGAAATCTGAACGTCAATAATGACTAGGAGCGTTCTGCTTAATTGTATTTCGCGCGAGAACCCGACGCAGTTGGCTTGTGCCAATAAGGAGGGTTCACAGCGTGAAAGACTTTAAGCGGGCGCGTCCCTGGGGCTTATGCTTAATTGCAGTTGGCGCGAAGATAAGGCGAAGTTTACTATGGTAAATGAGCCGAAATCTGAACGTCAAATGCTTTAAGCAGAAGTTCCAGGCCTAGTAGAATTTGAAGTCGCTGAGCGGCCAATACGTCATTATGACGTGTCCGCGCACCGCGCTCACCGGGATTGCCCCAAAATAGCGGCTGTCGGCTGAATTAGTGCGGTTGTCTCCCATGACCCACAAATAACCGTCAGGCACGGTATATGGGAACGTTACCGTGACGCCTGGCGCCTGCGTTGGCAACGGATATGACGGCTCACCGTTCGTATATGGCTCGTCAAGTGCCGTGCCATCAACGTATACCGTACCATCTTTTAAGTCTACGGTCTGTCCGCCTGTGGCTATGACGCGTTTTACTAACGTGCGATCGGTCTGTATCTGGTCCTGGAAGACGACTATATCGCCTTTTTTGGGAGTCCCGAAGTCATATGAGACTTTCTCGGCCATGATCATATCGTTGGTCATTATGGTGGTCTCCATAGACCCACTAGGAACGTCATATTGGTCGAACACGAACTGCTTCAACAAGAACACGACCACGATAGCGACTACGAACGTTATAACGAAGTCGAGTATGGCCCTGCCCCATCCGGATCCCTTGCTCTTACGAGCGGCAGACACCTTGTCTATATATGATTGGGGAATGTCGTCTTTGTCGTAATCGTTAAAATACTGGTCTGACCAGTTATCATCGTTACTACCAGGCGTGTAATTCGGACGCTCCGAGTATACGGGGAATCCGTTATAAGGCGAATACTGGCCGTTGGAATGGCTTCCTATGTATTGGCTATCGCCGCTGCCATAAGACGTGTTCTGGCCATACGGCGAAGTGCCGTTGTTTAAAGGTTGCTGTGACGTTACAGGCTGTTGCGGCGCTACATGTTGCTGTGGCACGCCAATACCTGGGGCTGGCACGCTTGGAGCGCCATATATTGGGTCTTGACCATATGATGGTTGTTGTCCATATAGCGGCTGGTTGTCATTTGTCTGCTGTGTTTCGTCGCTCATACTATCATACTATCACATGCGTGCTGCCAGCTCACCAGCAAGTTCGCTGATGGACACGCCATAACGCTCCGTCACGACCATAAGATGGTAGATAAGGTCGGCGGCTTCGTAGCGTATATGGTCATGGTCGTTATCCTTGCAAGCGAGCACGACTTCAGTAGCCTCCTCGGTAATCTTCTTTAACGCGTAGTCTTCAGGCCCCGTCAGGAGCTTTGCAGTATAACTGCCTTCCGGTAGTTTATCATGCCTGTCCTGAATAATATCTGAAAGCGTGTTAAGCGTCTTGCCTATGTCGCATGGTTTTACGTTTGCCGTACGTTCTCCCATTTTCGTCCTTTCAGTTAGCAGGTCCCAAAACCCTGTAGAAGCAGCTGCGGTTGCCAGTATGGCACGCCGGGCCCGGGCTGTCAACCTGTACGAGCAGGCAGTCCTCGTCGCAGTCATACGCTATGGACTTCACCTGCTGCGTATTCCCGCTTGTCTCGCCCTTGTTCCAAAGCTTATTCCGGCTACGGCTCCAGAACCACGTTGTACCGCTCTTCTGCGTGAGCTTTAACGATTCCTCGTTCATCCACGCGAGCATAAGTACCTCTTTGCTATCGTATTGCTGCACTATTGCCGGGATAAGCCCATCGGAGTTGTATTTAAGTTGCATGTTAGTCCAATCTGACCGGTATGCCCGAGCCGGACATATATTCTTTCACCTCGCGCACCGTGAACTGGCCGTAATGGAACACGCTGGCGGCCAATACCGCATCGGCCTTTCCGTCTATTATAGCCTCGGCGAAGTGCTGTAATTCGCCTGCGCCGCCGCTTGCTATAACGGGTATATCCACCGCGTCTGCAACCGCGCGCGTAAGCGGTATGTCAAAACCGTCTTTCGTGCCATCTGCGTCCATAGACGTTAACAATATCTCACCCGCGCCACGCTTGCACGCCTCTGCCGCCCAACCAACGGCGTCTATTCCGGTATCGACACGCCCACCGTTAAGGTACACCGTCCATGCGTCATGCCCGCCGCTCGCGCGTCTGGCGTCTATGGCGCATATCACTGCCTGCGTACCAAACGCGTGCGCGGCCTGCGTTATAAGACCGGGATCGCGGACCGCGGCGGAATTCACGGATATCTTGTCGGCACCGGCCGCTATCATGCGCTGCATAGACGGCAGGTCGCGGAAACCTCCGCCAACAGTATATGGTATGTGCAGCTGCTCGCTGGCGCGCGAGGCCATGTCTATGGTAGTAGCGCGGTCGTCGCTGGTTGCCGTTATATCAAGGAATATCACTTCGTCCGCACCGGCGTCGTCATAGGCGCGTGCCAGTTCTATTGGGTCGCCCGCGTCGCGCAGCTTCACGAAGTTCACGCCTTTAACGACGCGACCGTCTTTCACGTCCAAACACGGTATGACACGCTTCGTTAGCATAGCGCGTCTCCCGGCGCGTCTTGTTCTCCTGATGCTTCCGCCAAAACGGCGATGGCGTCCGTAAGCGAGAACGCGCGTTCATAAAGCGCCCGTCCCATTATGGCCCCCTCTATTGCGTTGGTAGCCGCAAGCGCGCGTATGTCCTCAAGCGAGGCTATCCCACCGGAAGCTATGACGGGAAAACCTGCTATCGTAGCAATATGCTCATACGTTGATATATCAATACCTGTTTGCATACCGTCGCGCGATATGTCCGTATACACCAAATGCCTTATACCCCAACCGGCGAGTTCGCACACGAGCTCGTCTGCGGGAATGCCGGCGCCCTCGCGCCAGCCCTGTATGGCGACCTCGCCGCCCTTCGCGTCCACGCCGGCGCATATAGCGTCGCCGAAACGCGACACGGCCTCTTTAGCGAAATCCGGATCGGTTATGAGCTTCGTGCCTATAACCACGCGTTTGGCACCGGCGTCTATCAACGACTCCAATGTGTCCATGCTACGCACGCCGCCACCGACCTCTACGTTAAGGTCCGTAGCGTCTATGACGCCTTTTATGACGTCTAGGTTAAGCGGTATGCCGCTGCGCGCGCCATCCAGGTCCACCACGTGCAGCCAACGCGCGCCCGCACGGGCGAACTCGACTGCCTGCTGTACGGGATTATCGCTATATACCGTGACAGCGTCATAGTCACCTTTCGCAAGGCGCACCGCACGTCCGTCCAACATGTCTATGGCGGGCAACAGGTACATCATTTGCCACCTGACTTATACGCGCGTACCGTAGATACGAAGTTCGCGAGCACGCGGGCCCCGTTATGGGAGGATTTCTCTGGATGGAATTGCACGCCGAATATATTACCCGACTGTACGGCAGACGTGAAAGCCGTAGCGTGCGTAGTGGTCGCGGTAACGCAGCTGCCGTCTGCAGGTACGCATTGATATGAATGTGTGAAATAGAAATTCGAGTTATCTGGAATTCCACGGAACAAAGCCCCGCCGTCCGCGTTTGCACATGAACGTTGACCGCTCATGCCATCTGCGGCGAAATCGCCCATATACGTTACCTGGTTCCAACCAACGTGTGGCACTTTAAGCTTCATGCCGTCAGCGGTAGTATCGTCTATGCGACGGCAATAACCGCTTAAAAGCCCAAGGCCGTATGCGTACCCGGCACCCCCGGCGCCTTCGTCGCCATAGTCAAACAGAAGCTGTATACCAAGGCAAATACCCAAGAAAGGATGTCCTTTGGCGCATGCGGCGCGTATGGCGTCTGTCTGTCCCAGGCTCCGCATCATGTCTGCCGCGTCAGCGAAAGAACCAACACCGGGCAACACGCTGGCGTCGGCCTTCAGTATATCGCCGGAGTCGTCGCTTATATACGCGTTAGCGCCGGCGTTCTGCAGACCTTTCTGTACAGAGCGTAAATTCCCACGGTGATAGTCTATTACTACGATATCAATATCGCTTGTTGTTGTGCTAGCCAAGACTGCCCTTCGTGGAAGGTATCTGACCGGCACGGCGCGAGTCAAGCGAGGCTGCCGTCGCCAACGCCCTTGCAACCGCCTTGGACGCAGCTTCTATTATATGGTGCGAGTTCTCTCCGGACAAAGAACGTACATGCAGCGTGAAACCGGCGTTAGACGCCAGCGCTATAAGGAACTCCTTGAACAGCGTAGTA
>JAISJA010000012.1 GCA_031261765.1 Coriobacteriales bacterium
CAGGCTCTTCTCCAAAGGTACGTCTTTAGAACGCACCTGCGAGACTATCTCGTCCAGTCGTCCGCGCATCTGCTCATATGACGAGCTTGACCGTTCTGTTGCGTTGTCATTTTCCGACATTGTCGTCCTCCTCTAAAATGGTGGCTATGCGACCAAGCACCCCGTTTATGAATTTAGGGGACTCGTCTTCGCCACCAAAGCCCTTGGCCAGCTCCACGGCCTCGTTAATGGAGACCGATATGGGCACGTCGTCTACGTATTTCATCTCGTATGCCGCGACTCGCAGGATGTTAAGGTCCACAAGTGGCATACGGTCTATCTGCCAATGCGCGGACACGTCGTTTATCATCTCGTCTAGCTCCCCCATATGCTCGTTAACACCCTGTAAAAGCATCTTCGCGAACTCAAGCGGGGCCCCGACCTCGCGCACCGTAGGCCAGCTATCCGCTATATCACCTGCGGACATTCCCGTGAACTGAGACTGGTACAATAATTGCACAGCCTGAACGCGCGCCGCGCTACGATCGCGATGCGCTCCCCCACGTGGATTCTGACCTTCTTTTCTCAAATTGCTTACACCTGATACCTTAAATCATTGGCATTGCGCCAAATCCCAAATATTTACTACTGGCTAACCGGTTTTATGCTGTCGATGAAAACGTTCACGTTCGACACGATAACGCCGGTTTGCGCATCTATAGCGTTAGCCACCGCGCTGCGCACAGCAGCGGCGACGTCAAAGAGCTTATAGCCAAAGAACACCTGTATGTGCAGCTCAACAGTTATGTTGCCGTCCTCTTCCAGAATGGACACTCCCGACGGTGCCTTAGGGGCCAGCAAGGTCTTTAAGAAACCTGATTGGCCGGGCCATTCGTGCCCGGTGCCCGCAACGCCCTCAACGCCGGTCGCCGCAAGTGCCACGATGGTCTCCATGACCCCGGGCGCTATCGTTATGTCGTCTTTCGTGAACGCGTTTGCCATTTTTGCCTCTTTCCTAATGCGACCAAGTAAACCCACCTGAGAAGCTTGGAATCGTTTGCAGTTGGTGCCGTAGCAGACGCGCAGTTGGCTTGTGCCAATAAGCGGATGCTACGGTGCCAAATACGACCGGCTCCAGGTTTCTCAGCCCATATGTTTGTCTATGAAGTCAGTCTGCACGTCGCCTTCAATGAACGCTGGTACGTCCAACACCGCTCTATGGAACGGAATGGTGGTCTTAATACCTTCTATCTTAAGCTCGTCTAGCGCACGGCGTCCGCGGCAGACCGCTTCTTCGCGCGTGGAACCCCAGACTACTAGTTTAGCTACCAGCGAATCGTAAGTTGGAGGCACCGTGTAGCCCGCATACAAATGCGTGTCAACGCGCACGCCGGGACCTCCCGGCAGCGTAAGGGACGTAACCTTGCCGGGACACGGCATGAAGTTATTGTCGTAATCTTCGGCGTTTATACGGAATTCTATAGCGTGTCCTATAGGTGAGAAGGGCGCGCGGTCCATGAAGCTGATAGGCTCGCCGGCGGCTATGCGTAGCTGCTCCTTTATTATGTCGGTAAGCGTTATCTGCTCTGTTATGGGATGTTCAACCTGAACACGCGTGTTCATCTCCATGAAGTAGAAGTTACCGTTCTTATCCAAGAGGAACTCTATTGTGCCGGCGTTGCGATAGCCTACCGCGCGAACGGCCTTAAGCGCGGTCTCGCCCATGCGCGAGCGCAACTCGGGCGTAAGCGCGGGAGACGGGGCCTCCTCTAGCAGCTTTTGGTGCCTGCGCTGCACGGAGCAGTCGCGCTCGCAAAGGTGCACGGCGTTGCCCAGATTGTCTGCCAGCACTTGTATCTCTACATGGCGCGGCTGCTGTATGAGCTTCTCCATGTAGACCTCGCCGTTGCCAAAGGCTGCCTTGGCCTCTGCCGTTGCGGCGTCATATGCCGATTCCATGTCCTCCGCGTGCCAAACCTCGCGCATGCCGCGTCCGCCGCCACCGGCGCTAGCCTTTATGAGCACGGGGTAGCCCATATCGTTTGCTAGCGTGCTAGCTTGTTCGGCGCTCGTAAGCGGGCCGTCTGAGCCAGGAACCGTTGGAACGCCAATGCGCTTCATTGTCTCGCGTGCTACGTTCTTATCGCCCATAAGGTCTATGACGTCTGCTGGAGGGCCTATCCATACAAGGTCGTTGTCGGCCACCGCGCGCGCGAAGTCCGCGTTCTCTGATAAGAAACCGTAGCCGGGATGTATGGCCTCTGCGCCATGCGAGGTCGCGGCGCCTATAATCGCCGCGAAATTAAGGTATGACGCAGACGACGGAGCGGGGCCTATGCACACCGCCTCGTCTGCAAGTTTGACCGCCAACGTGTCGCGGTCTGCTTCTGAATAGACCACGACGCTGGTTATGCCCATCTCTTTGCACGCGCGCACCACGCGTACGGCTATCTCGCCGCGGTTCGCTATTAATATCTTCTTGAACAATTCTTTACACTTTCATCTTTTATGATGGCGTTGGTTTGGATGCATAAGTCACGAGGCGCCACGCGTAGTTGGCTTATCGCCAATGAGCGGGGCACATCGTGGCTTAGGCGCCAAACCGGCGTCATCATGCCACCGTATCTACGTTTTCCTGGTCTGCGATCGGCTCAAGGTAAAACAGTGTCTGCCCAAACTCCACGGCGTCTGAGTTCTTAACGCATATCTCGCGCACTATGCCCATTTGCTCGGCCGTTATCTCGTTCATGAGCTTCATAGCCTCTACTATGCATAAAGTCTGACCGGCGGTTACTTCGTCTCCAACCTGCACGAACGGTGGTTTCTCAGGTGAAGGGGCAGAGTAGAACGTGCCGACCATTGGCGCGTCCACGGCAATCCACGAGTCCGGATGGTCCTTGTCGGACACGGCGCTCATGGCGTCAGGCGGATCCTGCACGGCCTGCACCGCGGCCTGTGCCGCCGCTGCGGCAGCGGGCGCCGCTGCAGCTACTCCGCCGCCCTCGCCCTTGGCCTTTATCGTGACCTTGGCACCGTTCTCCTCAATAGTAAGTTCACCAACACCGCTGGTATTCACAACGTCTACAAGTTCTTTTACCTGCGATATATCCATTTCGTCCTCCTCTTTTATATCAGACGCCTCTTCTTCCATCAAAAACTCGGTCTTGCCCACCGTCGTATGTTTCGTAAGGTACGTACGCGCCTCGTTTGGGAACAGCGCGTACATTAGCACGTCTTCTTCGCTGTGGGCGAGTCCGGCCGCTTCCTCTGCCACTTCATCATATGTGGTAGTGACCAGGCTTGACGGCGGAATGTTCGGGTCCAAAGGCGGTGTATCACCAAGCACTTTCTTCACTATGTCGGGGTCAAGTGGGCCAGGAGCCTGGCCGTAATAACCGGCTATATAGTCTTTCATCTCAGTTGATATGACGCTCCAGCGTTTGCCGGTAAGCACGTTGAACACGGCCTGCGTGCCTACTATCTGGCTCATTGGCGTTACAAGCGGCGGATAACCTACCTCCGCGCGCACGCGCGGAATCTCTTTCATGACATCAGGCAGACGGTCGGTCGCGTGTTGGACCTCCAGCTGGCTTACAAGGTTCGACATCATACCACCCGGAACCTGGTGGCTATATACCTGCATATGCATAAGGGACGTCACGCCGCGCTTGTATCCATCGCGTTTGCGCATGTTCTCCCAGTATTCGCTTATCTCAAAAAGAAGGTCAAGGTCAAGGCCGGTGTCATAGCCGCTTTCCTTTAGCGCGGCTACGATCATTTCAACGGCGGGCTGTGAGTTACCAAACGCCAAAGGCGCGCTGGCGGTGTCCACTATCGCGGCGCCCGCCTCAGCCGCTTTAAGGTAGTTCGCCGGGGCCATGCCGCCAACATAATGGCAATGCAGGTGTATTGGCAGACCAACCTGCTCGCGAAGCGCCTTCACCATGCGTTCGGTGCGGTAAGGGGTGAGCATGCCTGCCATGTCCTTTATGCATATGGAGTCAGCGCCAAGCTCCTTTAGGGCAAGCGCGTAGTCTATGTAGCTGTCCAACGTGTGTACCGGGCTCATGGTGTACGAGATCGCAGGCTCAAAATGGGCTCCCGCTTCTTTTATGGACTTCGCGCAATCCTTCAAGTTACGAATGTCGTTTAACGCGTCGAACACGCGAAATACGTCCACGCCGTTACGCGCGGCCGCTTTTATGAAACGGTCGACGATCTCTGCTGAATAATGATGGTAACCAAGCAGGTTCTGCCCGCGCAATAGCATCGCAAGCGGTGTAGAAGGGCAATGCTTCTTAATCGCGCGCAGGCGTTCCCAAGGGTTCTCGTCCAGGAACCGCAGACATGTGTCAAACGTGGCGCCGCCCCAAGCTTCTATAGCCCAATATCCCACATCGTCCATTTTTGATAATATGGGCAGCATCTCGCTTGTACGCATACGCGTGGCCCATAGCGATTGCTGGCCGTCGCGTATCGTAGTGTCCATTATGTATAGGGTACGCATGGTAACCCCCTTCCGTTTTTTCAAGGGACTTTAAAACATGATTAAGAACCGTGAACTATATATTATAGCTGATTTACGGGTTACATATATAAACAGGTAGATAAATGAACGGTAACGGCGGACAAAGGGTAATTGACGCCATGCGAAATAAGCGTTATGCGCATAGCGCGCTATCCCAGCACGGAATGCAATGCACCGCAATACAAAAGTGCCCTATATGTGCAGGTCGTTCTATCCTCCCACGGCCTACGCCGCAGTACTTTCGACGATGTAGGGCTTAACTACTGTGTTCGGAATGGGAACAGGTGTACCCCCTACTCTAGGGACCCGCACATATAGGGCACTCTTAAATTGTCAAATATGTTACGCACACTGACAGCTAAATAGTGATACACAAAACGACACGAAGTAAAGTTAGATAAAGAGCTCGACCGATTAGTAACGCTCGGCTGCACGTGTTGCCACGCTTCCACCTGCGTCCTATCAACCTCGTAGTCTACAAGGGGTCTTACCAAAAAGAGAACTCATCTTT
>JAISJA010000044.1 GCA_031261765.1 Coriobacteriales bacterium
AGACGGGTCCGTCTCGCCGTCTTTCAGGTAATCGCCCGTAACGGTACCGGTAACGGCGTTATAGTGAGCGTCCGTTATGGTCCCGTTGTTCACGTCGTTCACAAAATCACTGGTGGACAGTTGGTCCGGGGTTTGCTGCTGCGGCATTGTGAAACCGAAACCGGCCATTAGTTGCGATGACAAAAGCGAAACGAGCGCTAGGAGGACTACGGCGTATATTATCCAGGTCCAGTTGTGTCTTTTCTTCAAACTAAGTCCTAACTTATATTAAGTCGCTTGTGTGATACTTATGCATAAACGCTAGGTTTAAGTATACCAATATATGGAAGGTTGCGGTACATCTCCGCGTAATCCAGCCCATATCCCACCACGAACTCGTCCGGGCACGTAAAGCCAACGTAGCGTGGTTTTATGTCGGTTTGTTGCATGCCTTCTTTAAACAGCAGTGTCGCCACGGATATTGACAAAGGCCCCCGCGTGTTTATGAGCTTGCATATGTACTTTAACGTAAGGCCGCTGTCCAGTATGTCTTCTACTATTATTACGTGGCGGCCTTTCACCGTGGCCTGTATGTCCTTTATTATGCGCACGACGCCTGAGGTCTTCGCCTGCGCGCCATAGCTTGAGACGGCCATGAAATCCAACTCTACGTCACCTTCTATAGCGCGGATAAGGTCCGCCATGAAGACGAACGCGCCCTTTAAGACGGTGACCAGCAAGATCTTCTTGCCGGCGTAGTCCCTGCTTATATCTGCACCTATACGGTCAACTGCTGCTTTTATCTCGTCTGCGGTATATAGAACCTTTTGTATATCGTTGTCCATGCTTTTATTCTAGCGTATCTTTCACCTTTGTAAGCTGCCGGTTGTGTATCGAACACACACGGTTTATGTATGGCTTATATGTTCAACTATGCCGGGCCTAAGCCTGTCAGATTTGGTTCATTTGGGCGACGGTCGTGTTATACCAATGCTGCCAGTTTGGCGGGCAGTACTTCTGCGCAGCCTCTACGCTTATGGTATAACCGTATCCACGGGCAAGCCCCTGCACCTGCGCGCGTATGGCCGTGTCCCAGTCGGGCCACGACGACGAGCCCCAGCCCCAGGCGTTATGGCTTGCGAAGCAATAAAGGCCGCACGAGCTCTCTGTATACGATATGGCCGGGGACCATCTTGGGTCCACGCCATAGTCCCATGCCGCCTCCGCGAAAGTCTGGCCGGTGCCCGCAAGCGGAGTGCCCGAGAGATACGCGTTTATCCTTGGCGCCCATTGGTTAACGAACGTCTGTTTGTCTGAGCTCCAGTTGGCCCCGTCGTTGGTAGGTGGAGCAGACACGGACCCGCCGCTGCCACCACTGGCCTGGCTGGAGGGTGCCTGTGCTTGCGCCGCTTGCGACGCGGCGGCGGCTTCAGCCTGCTTCTGCGCCTCCTCGCGCGCGGCCTGTGCGTCCGCAAGCGCGTCTTTTGCCTTCTGTTGTTCTGTGGCTACGTCAGCCCTGCTTTGTTGCAGCGTGTTCTTGCTGCTTTGCAGTTGGTTGTCCATCTGCGTTAGCGTGTTTATCTCGTCAACGTACTTGTTCTGTACGCGCGATATATATTCGACGTTCTGTATGAAGTCGCTTAACGATTGCGCGCCAAAGATCATCTGCAGCACCTCGTTGGTGCTGCATTGCAGACGGTAAAGCTGTGCCACGGCGTTGGAGCTCTTAGCCTTCTGGGCGGGCAGCACGGCCTCTATCTGGTTTATCTGCGATTGCGCGTCGCTTATCTGCGAATCCAGCGACGCCAGTTTAGACGTTGCCTCGTCGTAAGCGGCGGACGTGTCCTCTATGCGCTGTTGCAGCGCGTCTGGTTGCGTGTCTGTATCTGTAGTGACCGCATATGCGCTTTTCGTAAGCGCGCACGGTACGCAAAGCGCCACGGCGCAAATGAGCGCCAGCACCCCATGTAACACGCGTGCGATGTTCCTACCACGTATTGAACCCATATATATTATCTTATCCCTCAAATCGCCATGTTCACCGTATCGTTACTTGCCGCTTTTGTTTGCTATGTCCAACAACAGTTCCACCACCGCGTTAGTGGCACCGCGCGCGTTAAGCGCCAGCGCCGCGTTTGCCATCTTGGCTAGCGCGTCGGTGTCTGCCATAAGCGCGGATATATCGTCTGCGAACGAGATATCGTCAATGTCTTGGTCGGCGAACATATGCGCCGCGTTAACAGACACCAGCGACTGCGCGTTCGCGGTCTGGTGGTCGTCTGTCGCATGTGGATAAGGAACCAACACGGCCGGAAGGCCCATGACGGCTATCTCAGCCAAAGTGCTCGCGCCCGAGCGGCAAACCGCGAGGCTCGCAGCCGCGTACGCACCAGGCATGTCGTCGCAATAGTCTATTAGGTGCCATCTAAGTGCTTTATCTGCCGATAAGATAGGCTGCGACTCCGCGTTAACGTCGCAACCGGCGCCAGCCGCGGCGTTAGCGTCCACGTTGTCACAAGCCGCGTCGTCACGTGCCAGTTCGCGCGCGCGCTCTTGTACGCGCCCGTATTCCTTTGGACCGGTTATATGTACTATGTGCATGGTGCTCGCGGCCAGCAGACGTGGCGCGAAGTCGCATATGGCGTCGTTTATATGGCGCGCGCCCTGGCTACCGCCAAAAACCAGCAGCACGGGGGCCGTTTCTGGTATGTCGTAATTTGCGCGGAACGCAAGCCCCGCGTCTAAGCGCGCCTGCCCGCTGGCGCTGTCTATAATCGACGCGCGCACGGGGTTGCCCGTAACGCGCACGCATGGGCCAACGCCTGACAGGCCTGTCGAGTCGTCGCGTGCATCGCCGGACGCGCCATTTGACGCGTCGGTGGGCGCATCATTGGAGGTATCTTTATACTTAATGAGTTTTTCGCGCGCGGCGTCATACGTAAGCGCTATCGCCGCGGCACTGCGTGCCAGATACCTGTTGGCAAGGCCCGGAGCGGAGTTCTGCTCGTGTATAAGCAGTGGTATATCGTTGCCTATATGCGCGGCAGCGCCAACCGGAATAGACACATAACCACCAAACCCGGCGACCGCCGCCGGCGAGATCTCACGCAACCATTTACGTGCCTTGAACATAGAACGCACGACCGTTAGCACGGCCCCGGGCAGTTTACCGGGTTTCGCCCGGTCGAACCCTGACGCCTTGAACGCCTTGTATTTTATGCCTTCTTTGGGCACTATGACAGATTCCTGGCCGGCGGGCGTACCGGCGAAGTATACGTCGTGTCCCCGGCGTAGGAGTTCATGTGCCACTGCTACCGCCGGGTATATGTGCCCCGCCGTGCCGCCCGATGTTATGACAAAACGCATTGCGTTCCCTTCTTAAGAGTCAAGCGGC